>CANRCA010000025.1 GCA_947628985.1 uncultured Bacilli bacterium
TAACCACCTTATTATGTATCAATTATATCAAAATTCTTTGCGAAAAAATTTTTAATAAATTTATTCTTTTTTGCTGAGCAATATAAAAAATCTTGAAAATAAAGAGAAAATAGATTACAATAAAAATAGAATAGGTAAAAAGGGTATTTGATATGGAAGAAAATAAAAATAATATGATTATTGATGTTTTATTAGAAGATATAATTCCAAATAGATTTCAACCAAGACTTGCTTTTGATGAAACAGAATTAAATAAATTAGCAGATTCTATAAAAAAATATGGTGTAATACAACCAGTTGTTTTAAGAAAAATTGGAGATAAATATGAAATAATTGCTGGAGAAAGAAGATATAAAGCATCAGTTTTAGCAGGCAAAAGTACAATACCAGCTATTATTAAAAATACAGATGACAATACAAGTTCAGAAATAGCACTTTTAGAAAATTTACAAAGAAAAAATTTAACAGTTATAGAAGAAGCACAATCTTATAAAAAATTAATTGATAAAAATTATACTCAAGATGAAATAGCAAATAAATTAGGAGTAAGTCAATCAGCAATAGCAAATAAATTAAGATTATTAACTTTACCTAAAGAGGTACAAGATGCTTTATTATATAATAAAATTTCTGAAAGACATGCTAGAAGTTTATTATCTTTAAATGATTTAGAATTACAAGTTAAATTATTAAATAAAATAATGTTAGAAAAATTGACTGTAAGAGAAACAGAAGAAGAAATAAATAAAATATTAAATAATACTGAAACAGATAATGATATTCCAGAAGATATAAAAACAATATTAAATACACAGCAAGATAATAAATTTATTGATGAAAGTTTTTTACAAACATTAGAAGAAGAACATCCTGTAGAAAAAGAAAAAATTAAAATACCAGATGTAGTAAATATATCTGATATTGAAGAAAAAGAACCTATAAATCCATTCCAAGTAGAATTTGAAGATAATTTAAGAAAAATAGAAGAAAAAATTAGAACAGAAGATGAATCATATTATGATAAAGTAATAAATTCTAATTTAAATACAGAATCAAAACTAAATACAGAATCAAATCTACCAGAAGAATTAGAAACTATAAAAATAGATAAACCAAATTTACCAAATATGATTAGTAAAGTAAGAGAATTTGTTAGTGATTTAAATAAAGATAATATAATAACAACAGAAGAAGTAGATTTACCTGATAAATATAAAATAGTAATTGAAATAGAAAAATAGTCTCAAAATTTATGAGACTTTTATTTTGAAATTTTATCGTAAAACTCTAAATAATTATAACTAGGTTCAGTACCTTTTTCATAATAACAAACATAACCATTTATTTTTTCTTCTCCACTAATTGGATCAATTGTATCAATAGTTATTCCAGGTGGTATATCATACCATTTTTTACTATTGTCTTTTATATTTGTAATAGTATTAGCCCATATTTTTTTAGTAATTTTTGAATCACTAGTTTTAACATTAGAATTATCATCATTACCAGCCCATACCATAACTAAATAATCTTTATTATATCCAATTGTCCAGTAATCGGTAGCAGTACTACCACTTTTAACAGCATATTTACTATCAATTAAATTAGATATACTAACAAGAGTTGGAGATGTATAAGATACTAAACTATAATCATAAGTAGCAGATAGTAAATTATTTAATATATATACATATTTTTCATTTAATAAATATTCATTTTGATATTTATATTCATATAAAATATTTCCATTATTATCAGTTATTTTTTCAATTATATGTGCATCTTCATGTTTACCTTCATTAGCAAGAGTAATAAATCCATTACTATAATCAATTATATTAATTTCACTAGTTCCTAAAGCAGAAGAAGCATTTTCTTTAACCTCAGTTTTTATTTTAACTCTTTTAATCATATTAGATAAAATATCAGTACCTAAAAATAAATGAGTTTTCATAGCATAAATATTATCTGAATATGCTATAGCTGATAATAAAGAAATATTTTTATTAGCATAAACATTATTAGCATTTTTAGGTGAGTATGTGTTTTCTCCTAAATTAAATGTAGTTCTTTCACTTAAAAAAGTTGATGATGGAGTAAATCCATTTTCTAAAGCAGCATAATATAAAAAAGGTTTAATAGTAGATCCAACTTGTCTTTTAGAAGATGTTGCTCTATTAAATTGAGATTTAGAATAATCTTTACCACCAACTAAAGCCACAATTTGACCAGTTTCAGGTTTTACTACGATAGAAGCAACTTGTAAAGAAGACTTATCCATCTCTTTTGAAATGTTATTTTCTAAAGATTTTTGCACATCAATATCTAAATTCGTATATATTTTTAGTCCATCAATATCTAACATAGAAGAAGGTATTTCTTTTATATTTGACATTTCATTTAAAACAGCATCTTTATAATAATAAATACTTGATAATTCTTGTTTATCATATTTACCATAAAAATTAAGTTCTCTATTATATATTTCATCCACTTCATCTAAAGTAATTAACTTACTTTTATACATACTCATTAATACTTCTTTTTGTCTTTTCTTTGCTTCTTCAAAATGAGTAATAGGATTATAATAATTAGGACTTCTTGGAATACCTACTAATATAGTTGCTTCTTCAATTGTTAAATCTTTTGGTTCTTTATTAAAATAATATTTACTTGCATTTTTAATACCATAATTTCCAGCACCAAAATCAATAGTATTTAAGTATCCTTCTAATATTTCATCTTTATCATAATGAGTTTCTAATTCAATAGTTAAGAATGCTTCTTCCATCTTTCTTTTCCAAGTTTTATCAAAAGTTAAATATAAATTTTTAACATATTGTTGAGATATAGTAGATGCACCTTGTTTAATTTCACCACTAGTAATATTTACAAACATAGCCTTTAATATTCTTAAAAAATCAAAACCATTATGAGTATAAAAATTTTTATCTTCTACACTTATAACTGCATTTTTAACATTATCACTTATATTTTCAAGTTTAACATAATTATTTTCTTCACTATTTTCAAAAATATTATTACCATATTTATCATAATAAGTAATATTATCAGATGTATTAATTATAAATTTTGGTGTGATAAAAGCATACACATATAGACCTAAAACGGCTATAATAGTAATAAAAAATAGTAATAGAAATATTTTAATAACAAATACAAATTTTTTCATAATAATTTACCCATTATTATTATGGAATTAAAAATATAAAAAATACTTGATTTATTATAAAAAATAAGTATAATTTTAATGGAAGAAGACGATATTCGAGGAGGAGTTTTTTTAAAAATGAAATTTAAAACAATAGATAAAGAAGAATTAGAGACTTTACCATTTGATGATATTGCTTATATAATTTTAAAAGAAAAAGGAAAGAAAATGAAAATCAGTGATATCTTTAGAATTATATGTGATACATTAAATTTAGGAGAAGATGCATTTGAAAATCAAATAGGTGATTTCTTTGCATTATTAGCAACTGAAAAAAGATTTATTCAATTAGAAAAAGGATATTGGGATTTAAGAGAAAATCATACAGCACAAATTAGTATAAAAGAAATAGAAGATGAACTTGATGATGAAATAGTACCAGAAGATGAACCTGAAGAAGAAGAGGAAGAAGAAAATAATAGTTATTATGATGAACTTGATGATATGGATGATGATAAAGAAGAAGATGATTTAAAAGATTTAGTTATCGTAGATGAAGGGTATGAAGACGATATAGATATGTAGAGAAGTACTTTCTTAAAAATAAATAATAGAAAGGAAAATTTAAAATGAAAGAAAGATTAGAAATTATTAATGAAAGATATAATTATTTAACTGAAGAATTATTAAAACCTGAAGTTTATGAAGACTATAAAAAAATGCAAGAAGTTTCTAAAGAAAAAAATTCAATAGAAAAAATAGTTGAAGTATATAAAAAATATAATTCAATTAATGAAGATATTGAAGCAGCAAAAGAAATGATGAAAGATCCAGAAATGAAGGATTTTGCAACAGAAGAATTAGATAATTTACATAAAGAAAAAGAAGATTTAGAACATAAATTAAAAATAATGCTTTTACCAAAAGATCCTAATGATGAAAAAAATGTAATTATGGAGATAAGAGGAGCAGCAGGTGGGGATGAAGCTAACATTTTTGCTGGAGATTTATTTAGAATGTATTCTAAATATGCAGAAAAGCAAGGATGGAAATTAGAAGTAACTCATGAAGTTCCAGGTGAAAGTGGAGGATATGCTCAAATTGAATTCATGTTAAGTGGTGAAGCAGTTTATTCAAAATTAAAATATGAAAGCGGAGCACATAGAGTACAAAGAGTACCTGAAACAGAATCACAAGGTAGAGTTCATACATCAACTGCTACTGTTTTAGTAATGCCAGAAGCAGAAGAAATTGATATTGAAATTAAAGATAGTGATATAAGAGTTGATATTACAAGAAGTAGCGGTGCTGGAGGACAATGTGTAAATACAACAGATTCAGCAGTTAGAATAACACACTTACCAACTAATATAGTTGTTTATTGTCAAGTAGAAAGAAGTCAAATAAAAAATAAAGAAAAAGCTATGCAAATTTTAAAAGCAAGACTTTATGATTTAAAACAAAGAGAACAAGAAGAAAAATTAGGTAGTGAAAGAAGAAGTAAAATAGGAACAGGGGATAGAGCAGAAAAAATAAGAACATATAATTATCCTCAAAACAGATTAACTGATCATAGAATTAATTATACAGTTATGCATTTAGATAAAATTATGGAAGGTGATTTAGAAGACTTAATTGAAGCATTAATTGCTGAAGATGAAAGAATGCGTTTAGGAGAACATAATGATTAATGATATCATTTCACTAGGTATTTCTAAAAGGGAAGCAGAAGAATTAATTAAAGTTAGTAAAAACATAAAAAAAGATTATAAAAAATTATTAAAAAAATACCCAATTCAATATTTGATTGGGTATGTTAATTTTTACGGAAATAAAATTTATGTTAATAAAAATACATTAATTCCAAGATATGAAACAGAGTATTTAGTTGAAAAAGTTATAAATTATAGTAAAAAAATATTTAAAAATAAAAAATTAGATATTATAGATTTAGGTACGGGTAGTGCTAATATAGCAATAACACTTTCTAAAGAATTAAATTCAAATGTAACAGCAGTAGATATTTCAAATAAAGCATTAAAATTAGCTTCTAAAAATGCAAAAGAAAATAATGTAAATATTAAATTTATAAAAAATAATATGTTAAATGGTATTAATGATAAATTTGATATTATTATAAGTAACCCACCATATATTTCAAAAGATGAAGATATAATGGATAGTGTAAAATTATACGAACCACATAAAGCATTATATGCAAAAAATAATGGATTATATTATTATAATGAAATATTAAAAACCGCTACTAAAAATGTTAAAGATAAATTTATAATAGCATTTGAAATTGGAGAAAAACAAGGAAATGAAATTATGAGTATTGCTAAAAAGTATTTTGATAAATCACAAATATTATTAGAAAAAGATTTATCTAATAAAGATAGATACATTTTTATAATAAATGAATAAAAAAATAAAAAACCAACCCATATTAAATTGAAAGGTTGGTTTTTAAATGAAAAAAATGCTTATTTTAATTAGTTTAATATTATTTATTGTCTTTATGAGTCGTGATGAATATACTATAAATGAGAATACTATTAGATTTAGAGTCATTTCTAATAGTAATTCAGCAAAAGATATTATTATGAAGGAAAAAGTAGTTGATGAGTTATCTACAATTCTTTTTGAAAAAACAAATTCATTAGAAGAAACAGAAAAAAATATTGTTTCAAATATACCTAGAATTGAAAATAAAATAGATAATTTATTTTTAAAAAATAATTATGATAAAACTTATAATATTTCTTATGGATTAAATGAATTTCCTAAAAAAACTTATAGAGGAAAAACTTATGAAGCAGGATTATATAATTCTTTAGTAATAGAAATAGGAGAAGCTAAAGGTAATAATTATTTTTGTATATTATATCCATCATTATGTTTATTAGATTATGAAAATAAAGAAGAACAAAATGAAAAAGTTGAATATAGATTTAAAATAGTAGACTTATTCAAAAAGATATTTTAATGTAAAACAGACTTTATAAAAGTGTCTAATTCATTGATTATTATTTCTTTTAATAGTATATTATTATTAGAAAGGCTTTTTAGGTGAATTATGTCAAAAATAAGAATAGAAGGTCAACACGTTTTATCTGGTGAAATTAAAATAGGTGGTGCTAAAAACAGTGCAGTTGCCTTATTACCAGCTTCTGTTTTATGTAATGGAAAAAGTCAAATTTACAATACTCCAGAAATCACAGATATAGATTACTTAATAAAAATAATGGAATTATTAAATTGTAAAGTTGAACATAAAGATGGGACATTGTATATTGATACTTCTAAAATAGAAAATAAACCTATTCCAGAAGAACTTAGTGTTCAAATGAGAGCTTCTTACTATTTTATGGGGGCTTTGCTTGCAAAGTTTGGTCGTGTTGAAATGTCTTTTCCTGGTGGATGTAATATAGGAGCAAGACCAATTGATATTCATATTAAAGGATTTGAAGAATTAGGAGCAAAAGTAGAAATTATTAAAAATAGGTATATTATTACTGCTGATAAATTAGTAGGTAAAAAAATATATTTTGATTTTCCAAGCGTTGGAGCAACAATTAATATTATGTTAGCTGCTACTGGAGCAGAAGGAACAACTATTATTGAAAATGCCGCTATGGAACCAGAAATAGTAAATGTGGCATCTTTCTTAATTAATATGGGAATAAAAGTAACAGGAGCAGGTACTAAAAGAATAGAAATAGAAGGTACTAAAGAAACAACTGATGCTTTTGTAGAAGTTTTTCCTGATAGAATTGAAACAGGAACATTTATAATATTAGGTGCTTTAATTGGAAAAAATTTAAAAATTAAAGGAATTATAAAAACACATATCGAAGCATTATTATTAAAATTAGATGAAATAGGAATTAAATATAAAATTGAAAATGATACAATGACTATTTCAAAATGTAATAACATTAGTCCAACTTATTTAAAAACGTTAACATATCCAGGTTTTCCAACTGATTTACAACAACCAATGACAACTTTATTAACACAAGCTAATGGAAAATCTATAATAGAAGAAACTTTATATGAAAATAGATTTAAAAATACATACGATTTAAATAGAATGGGTGCAATTACTAATATATTAACTTTAAATAAATTAGAAATAAAAGGACCTAAAAAACTAAAAGGTACAAATGTAATTGCTACAGACTTAAGAGGAGGAGCATCATTATTAATCGCTGGATTAATCGCAGAAGGAATAACAGAAATTGATAATTGTGATGTTATCTTTAGAGGATATAGTGATTTAAAAGCAAAATTAACTTCTATTGGTGCTAAAATAGAAATAACTGAGTAAACTTTAATAGGTGATAATCTATGAAAAGAAAACTTCTAGTTATTTTTTTCTTATCATTAATAGTTTCATTTATAATATATAAAGTAACTTTAAAACCATCAAAAAATATATTATTTTTTGGAGAAAATTATTTAATAAAGTCATCAAAATCTTATTTAGATTATTTATATGAAAAAAATTATAAAATAAATACATTTACTTATGATAATATAACTTATAAAGATATGTTAAAAAAAATAAAATCAAATGATTATATTATTGTAAAAAATAAAAAAATTTATTTAAATCAATTAATTTCTTCATCAGATTATTTAATAATTAATGCTAATAATAAAGAATATTTTAATAAATGTAAAAAAAGTAAAAATATAATTAGTAATTATAATGATTTTATAAATAATGATATAAATAATTTATATGACTTAATTAAAAAAATTTCTAAATGTAAAATAATAGTAATATCAAACTATTGTAAAAATGATATAAATATTGAAAAAAAAGATAATTTAAATAATAATATTAGTAAAATAAATTTATCAAAAGATATAATAAATAAAAATTCAGAAAATGATTTACAACTATATTTATTTAATGAAATTACGAAATTACTTGATTTTTAGGAAAAAACCATGTATAATACCAACTGAAGTTATTTCTATAACTATCAATTAGTTATGGCGAGGAGGATAAAAATATGAAAAAGGGAATACATCCAGTACAAAAAGTTTGTAAAGTAAAATGTGCTTGTGGTAATGAATTTGAAGTAAAATCAACAAAAGATGAAATACAATTAGAATCTTGTAATAAATGTCATTCATTTTATACAGGAAAATTTAAAACAGTTAAAACTGGAAATGTACAAAAATTTAAAGACAAATATGGAATCACTGATTAATAGTGATTTTTTATTTAAGAGGCATTTATGAAAATAAATAATCAGGAAATAGATATAAATGATTTAGTTAATGAAAAATATATGCATAAAGAAATAAAAAAAGGTATATTTTTATCAGATTATCAAATAGAAGTATTATTAAAATATGGAATAAATCCTAATAACTATAATACTTTAAATGATTTAATATACCAAATAGATGAAGTATTAGATGAAGAAGATGAAGATGATTTAGATCAAGTATCTAAAGAAATAAATGAATTTAACTATTATCATAATACGAATAAGTAATTGAAAAAAATTACTTATTTTGTTATCATATAAAGTATGAAAGATAAAATAACAATAATAATTTTTATAGTGATACTTTTTATAATAGTTTTATTCAATTTTAAAAGCTATACAAATGTTAAATTAGATGAAACTATTATAGATAAAAATTGGTATAAATATAATATTTTAACAGGATATTATGATATTTTAAATATATCAGAAAATAATATTAAATTTATTAAACCAGATGATACGAATGATTTAAATAAATATGATAATTGTGATAGTTATTCTTATGATAAAAAAAATAAAACATTAAATTTAAATTGTAAAAGTAAAATAAAAATTAATAATATAACAAATAATAGTCTTGATATTAATTTTGATAATGTAAATCAAAAATTTTTTACAAATATGCAAGATTCTTTAAATTATGAATTTGAAAAATATTATAAAAAGAGTTTATCTGAATATAAAAAAGAAAAATTTCAAGTAGCAGAAGTTATTAAAATAAATGATAATAAACTATTAGAACTAGTTAAAGAAGATAAATATTCTAAAATAATATTTTATGGTGATAAATGTAGTAGTATTGAATGTACTTTAGTTTTGAATATAATGGAAAAATTATATGTTGCTGATAGTAGTAGTATATTTTACTATAATGCAAATGAAATAAATAATAATTTATTAAAAAAACTAAATAAAATTGATAAAAAATTTGAAAATGATGTTAATTTTTATAATAATGTTTATCCTAGAATAATAATAGTTAAGAATAATAAAATAGTTGATACTTATGAAATTAAATGTTCAGGATTAAATTGTACTAAATATATGATTAATGAATTTTAAAATTACACACCATAATTTCACTAATTTATCATAATTTGATATTATATTATTTATAGAGGTGCGCAATATGAAAGTTTTAATCGCAGATGATGAAAAATTAATAAGAGATGTAATTAAAGAGTATTGTTTAGGTAACAATTATGAAGTTTTAGAAGCAGAAAATGGAATTGAAGCAGTTAATAAAGCAAAAGATGCAGACATTATAGTAATGGATATTATGATGCCTAAAATGGATGGTTTATCTGCATACAAACAAATAAAAGAAAAATATAATACACCTACAATAATGCTATCTGCAAGATCGGAAGAATATGATATTCTAGCAGGTTTTGATTTAGGAATAGATGATTATATGACTAAGCCATTTAGTCCAAAAGAACTAATGGCTAGAATAAATGCCGTTGTTAAAAGATATAAAGGTGAAGAAGACTGTTTCATATATAAAGATTTAAAAGTAGATTTTTTAGGACATAGTGTGTATATCAAAGATAAAGAAATAGAATTAACACCAAAAGAATATGATTTACTTGTTTATTTTATAAATAATAAAGGTATTGCTTTGTCAAGAGAACAATTATTAAATAATGTTTGGAATTATGATTATTTAGGTAATGATAGAACAATAGATACACATGTAAAAATGTTAAGAAATAGTTTAAAAGAATATAGAAATTTAATAACAACAGTTAGAAGAATGGGGTATAAATTTGAAATCAAAGAAGTATAAAATTAGAAATTTAATATTAGCATCATTAACAATATTTATTGCAATTATTTTATTGCTTCTTTTTATTATACAAATTTTATCATTAAATAAATATTATGAAATTTATAAAACAAAACAACTTGGAAAAATAACAGAACAAATAAAAAAAGAAAAAAGTATAACAACATCTACATTAGAAGACATAGCATATGATAATGGTATATGTATATCAATTTATGAAAATAATATAGTTCAAGAAATATCAACAATTTATAATAAAGGTTGTATATTTAGCGATAAAGAAAGTAGTAGTAAATATATAACTAATTTTATTAATAGTGGTAAAAAAGAAGAAACATATATATTAGAAAATCAAAGATTTAGAAATAAAACACTTATTAAAGCAATTAAATATGATACAAAATATATATTTTTAAATACATCAATACAACCACTTGATTCATCTATTACATTATTAAAAAGTCAATATGGTTATATAGTATTACTATTATTATTTATTTCAATAGTAATGGGATACTTTATATCTAAAAAAATATCAGAACCAATAGTTGAATTAAGTAATTCTGCTAAATTATTAGCTAGTGGAAACTTTAATGCTAAATTTACAACAACAAGTAATATAGAAGAAATAAAAGAACTTGCTAATACTTTAGAACTTGCTAAAAATGAATTATCTAAAACAGATGAACTTAGAAGAGACTTAATGGCAAATGTAGGACATGATTTAAAAACACCATTGACTATGATAAAAGCATATGCCGAAATGACTAGAGATTTAGATACACAAAATAAAAAGAAAAGACAAGAAAATATGAATATCATAATAGAAGAAACAGATAGATTAAATGTTTTAGTAAGTGATATATTAGATTTATCTAAATTACAATCAAAAACTTATGAATTGAAAATGGAAAAATTTGATTTAAATGAATTAATAAAAGATATATTAAAAAGATATTATATTTTAATAGATAATGAAGGATATATATTTAAATATAATAATTCAAATGATAAAGAAGTATTTGTTTATGCAGATAAAAAGAGAATAGAACAAGTTATATATAATTTAATTAATAATGCAGTTAATTATACTGGAAAAGATAAAACAATTTATATAAATTTAAAAGATGAAACAGATAAAATAGTAGTAGAAATTAAAGATACTGGAAAAGGAATTGATAAAGAAGAAATAAATGAAATTTGGGATAAGTATTATCATAATGAAAAGAAACATAAAAGAAATGCATTTGGAACAGGTTTAGGTTTATCAATAGTAAAAACAATATTAGAAACACATGGTTATAAATATGGTGTTGAAAGTAAAAAAGGTAAAGGTACAATGTTCTATTTTGAAATTATTAAATAAAATGTTATAATGTCAATTAGGAGATTAATTATGAAATCATATGTATGTAAAAATTGTGGTTATATATTATCAACAGAAGAATTAGAAGAAGATTTTAAATGTCCAAAATGTAATGCTAATAAAGATGAATTTAATTTAATAGAAGATGATATTTATTCAGATGAAATAGATGCTATTATAGATTCTGTTTTAGAAGATGCATTAGAAATTAAAAATAATAAAATTGTTAATGAAGTAGAAGAAGAAAAAAGTATAAGAATTAGTGAATATAATAATGCTATTACAAGAATTAAAGAAAAATGTATTAATTGTGGACAATGTAAGAAGACATGTGAAAATATTGTTAATTTAAAATATGATTTAAATAAATGTAAAGAACCTATATGTATAGGATGTGGGCAATGTATTTTAAATTGTCCTACAGGTGCATTAGTTCCAAAATATGAATATAAAGATGTTATGCAACTAATTGATGCAAATGAAAAAATAGTTGTTGCTTTAGTGTCTCCTGCTGTAAGAGTTTCAATTGGAGAATCTTTTGGATTAGAACCAGGAGAAAACAATGAAAAGAAACTAGTTGGTGCATTAAAAAAAGTAGGTTTTGATTATGTTTTTGATACTGCCTTTGGTGCAGATTTAACAGTTGCTGAAGAAGTAAGTGAATTTATTTCAAGACTAAAAAATAAAAATAAATTACCTCAATTTACAAGTTGTTGTCCTGCATGGGTTAAATATGCTGAAATATATCATCCTGAATTAATTGATAATTTATCTACTTGTAAAAGTCCAATCGGAATGCAATGCGCTATTATAAAAAATTATTTTGCAGAAAAGAAAGGTTTTGATTCATCTAAAATTATTACTGTAGCAATAACACCATGTACTGCTAAAAAAATGGAAGCTAAAGAATACACTTTAAATATAGATTATGTTTTAACAGCAAGTGAACTTGAATTAATGTTAAAAGAAAAAGAAATTTCACTTGTAGATCAAGAAGAAAAAAGTTTTGATGATTTATTAGGAGAAAGCAGTGGAGGCGGAGTAATATTTGGTACAAGTGGTGGAGTTAGTGAATCAATAGCAAGAACATTTTATAAAATAATGACTAAAAATAATTTATCAAATGATGCATTAGAATATAAAGATAATAATGGATTTAAAGAATTAAGTGTAAGTGTTGGAAAATATAAATTAAAAATTGCTATTGTAGAGCAAATGGAAAATTTAGAAAAATTATTATCAAATGATTTATATAAAAAATATCATATAGTAGAAGTAATGAATTGTAAAGGTGGATGTATTGGTGGTGGAGGACAACCACTTTGTCAAATTGCCAAATTAGAAGAGTTTAGAGAAAAAAGAAGTCAAGGATTACATGACATAGATAAAAAGCGAGTAGTAAGAAATGCATTAGATAATAAAGAATTAAAAATATTATATAAGGAATACTTAACAAAACCATTAAGTGAAATCTCTTTAAAACTATTACATACATCTTATAGTGATAAGAGTAATTTACTAGTTGACAAACAAAATTAAAAAAATTGTTACAATTCACAGTCAAAAAATAAATAACGTAAAATAGACTAAGTACAAACTTAGTTTATTTTCATTTCATCTAAA
>CANRCA010000026.1 GCA_947628985.1 uncultured Bacilli bacterium
GAATATCAGTTTATATTATTTCTATTGAAGTTACCATTCTCTTTTTTTTCTTTGTCTACTTCTTTGGGTACACTTCAGGATAATCAAATTGGTTATCCTTTTTATTTTGTAACATTAAATCTAAAATAGCAAATATCTCCATCTTGCATAATATAATCTTTTCCTTCTAGTCTTGCTTTACCTGCTTCTTTTACTTTAAGTTCACTTCCACATTCTATTAAATCATCATAACTCATTACTTCTGCTTTAATAAATCCTCTTTCAAAATCTGTATGGATTATACCTGCACATTCAGGAGCTTTCATGCCATCTTTAAATGTCCATGCTCTTACTTCATCTTTTCCTACTGTAAAAAATGTTTTAAGTCCAAGCATATGATAAGTTATATGAATTAATTGATCTAGTCCACTATTAGCTATTCCTAAATCTTTTAAAAATTCTATTTTAGTTTCTTCATCTAATTCTGATAATTCACTTTCAATTTTAGCACACATTAATACTACTGAAGAATTTTCTCTTGCTGCGATTTGTCTTACTTCATCAACATATTTATTACCATTACTTAATAAATCATCTTCACTTACATTAGCAAGATATATAAATGGTTTATTAGTTATTAAATTATATGTTTTTAAAAGCTTTGATTCTTTATCATCAAATTCTACTAATCTAAGCATCTTTCCAGAACTTAAATTTTCTTTTGCTTTTTTTAATAATGCAACTTCATATAATCCTTCTTTATCATTTGAAGTTACTGCTTTTTTTTCTATTTTTAATAATCTATTTTCTACAATTTCTAAATCACTTAAAATTAATTCATAATTTATTATTTCTATATCTCTAGTTGGATTAATACTACCTTCTACATGAATAATATCTTTATTTTCAAAGCATCTTACTACTTCTACAATTGCATCTACTTCTCTAATATTAGCAAGAAATTTATTTCCAAGTCCTTCTCCAGTAGATGCTCCTTTTACAAGTCCTGCTATATCAATAAATTCATATTGAGTATTAATTACTCTTTCTGGTAAATACATATCATTAAGTGTTTCAAGTCTTTTATCTGGAACACTTACAACTCCAACATTTGGATCTATTGTTGCAAATGGATAATTTGCAGCTAAAATATTTTTTTTAGTTATTGCATTAAACAATGTACTCTTGCCTACATTTGGCAAACCTATAATTCCTGCTTTAAGCGCCATACATTACACCAGGGAATGACCCTATTCCAATTGGAACTCCTATCATAAACCATCCTACTATTACTACACACCATATAACTGTAGAAAATACACTATATGGTATCATATATTTTACACTTCCAAATAAAGTAACCATTTCTCCTTTATTATATTTTTCTAAAAATGCTATATAAATTACAAAATAAGTAAATAAAGGTGTTAGTCCATTTGTTATTGAATCACCAGCTGAGAATATAATTTGGGAAAATTCTGGACTAATACTAGCATTCATAAATAGTGGAATAACACTAGCAGATAATATTGTCCATTTTAATATTGAATCTGGACAAAAAATATTAGCTATTCCAATTAATAATATTACTATTAGAATTAAACCTATACCTGAGAAATTTAATCCACTTATAATATTAGAAACAAATGCTGTAATAACTTCTCCTATTTGTGTTTCTTTATAAACATTTATAAATATTGATGAAAGGAATAATAATACTAATAT
Organism: uncultured Bacilli bacterium; assembly: GCA_947628985.1. Taxonomy (GTDB): domain Bacteria; phylum Bacillota_I; class Bacilli_A; order RF39; family UBA660; genus CAG-1000. Next base: position 1,705 of record CANRCA010000026.1, read on the forward strand.
ACTTCCTATTCCATCTAAAGAATATGCTAAACTATCTGACATATCTTTACTACTTTTAATTGTTTTAGTCATTAAACCATAACCGATACCCATTAAAATAAATAAAATTGTTACTATAAATATAAATCCTTTATTAAATAATGAATTTGCTCCAAATAACATATCAATATATATTGTAGCATTAGAATCAAGTAATGCACCTGATAAAGGTAAACCTGGTATTATCATATATATTATAATTAATGTATAAAGAAATCCTAAACCAAGTCCAATTATTAATCCTCTTAATTCTTTATTTGTAATAACAACCTCTTCTTCATCAAAATCATAATGAGGTAATTTTGGCATAATTTTCTTTTCTGTTATATATGTAAATATTAAAGATGTTACTATTAATAATACTATCATTATAAATAAAGAAAAGAATATTCCAATACTATATGTTGTATCTGTTACTCTAGCAGCATTTAATGTCATTGTTAATAATGAACTATCAGTAGCAGATAAAAATAAATTAATACTACTACCAAAAGATAATCCTGCAAATGAAGCAATTATTCCTCCGAAAGGATTTCTTCTTCCATATTTAAATAATAATGCTCCAAGTGGTAACATAACTGCAAAACCTATATCACCTAATAATGAAAATACTATACTTATAAATATTAATATAAATGTTAATGTATTCTTTTTAGAATTCTTAGTCAATATTGTAAAAAATGTTTTAGTAAAACCAGTTTTTTCTAATACACCAATTCCAATTAATAAAATTATTAAATATGAAAGAGGTGCAAAGTTAACAAAATTATTAACTGCATTTGTAACAATATATTTTATACCTGAAGTACTAAATAAATTTTTTACTTCTACAACATTATTTGCTAAATCATTAGTAGCTTTGTTTATAGTTGAATATTCACTTTGAACATTAAGCATATTAAGTATTCCACTTATAACTATAACTATTAATGTCATTAGTATAAATGTCATTATGGGACTTAATTTCTTTTTTTTCTTAAACATTAATATTCCTCAACTTTCTTTAATTTTTTATCAAATTCCATTCTATCTAGCATAATTACTCTTCCACATTTTATGCACTTTATTTTAATATCAACACCTACTCTAGTAATTTCCCATAAATTACTTCCACATGGATGTTGTTTTTTCATTATAACTTTACTTCCTATTTTATATTCTTTATTCATAATACTCACTAATCTATTTTTACATCTACATTTAATATTTCTAAAATTCTTTCTAAATCTTTTTCACTATTGAAAGGAATTACTATTTTATTTTTATTTATTTTTACTCTATTTCCAACTAAATCAGTTATTGCTTCTTCTACATAACCATATTTATTTGGTTCTTTTACTCTTATAATTTTATTTTTTCTTTCATATTGATTATTGTTATTAGTTATGTTTTCTAAATCTCTTACTGATAGATGTTCATGTTTTATTTTATTTACAAGTTCTTTTATTTTTTCACTATCTTCTAATTTACTTAAAACTCTAGCATGTCCCATAGATATTTCTTCATTTAATATATCATCTTTTACTTCATTTGGAAGTCTTAAAAGACCTAACATATTAGTAATATAACTTCTACTTTTACCTATTTTTTGCGCTAATTCTTCTTGTGTAATATTTAATGTGTTAATTAAATTAGAATATGCTTGAGCTTCTTCAATAGCGGTTAAATCTTCTCTTTGAATATTTTCAAGTATAGCTATTTGCATCATTTCTTCATCACTAAAGTCTTTAATTATTGCTGGTATTTTTTCAATTCCCGCGATTTCGCATGCCTTTTTTCTTCTTTCACCAGCTACTATTTCATAACCTTTAATGCTTCTTGAAACAATAATTGGTTCTAATACTCCATATTCTTTTATTGAATTTGCAAGTTCTTCTAATTTTTCTTTATCAAAATTTTTTCTAGGTTGATATGGATTACTTCTAAGTTCATTTATGTCTAATAAAACAATGTCATCTTTAGATGCATTTTTTACTATTTCTTCTTCTATTGAGTCTATTACATTTAATGATTCATTACTAAATAATTGTTCTAAGCCTTTTCCTAAAGCCTTTCTTTTATTATTTGGATTCATTTCTATCTATCACCTCTTTAGCTAAATTTAAATAAGCAAGAGCTCCTTTACTTTTTGGATCATATTCAATTATTGGTTTTCCGTGTGATGGAGCTTCTACTAACTTTACAAGTCTAGGAATTATTGTACTAAATACTTTTTCACTAAAATATTTTCTTACATCTTCTACTACTTCTAATCCAAGTAGTGTTCTTCCATCTAACATTGTTAATAATACACCTTCTATATCTAAATGTGGATTAATATTTTGTTGTACTTTTAATATTGTATGTAATAATTGTTGTACTCCATCTAAACTATAAAATTCACATTGAATAGGTATTAAAACAGAATCAGATGCTGCTAGAGCATTAATAGTAATTGTTCCTAAACTAGGTAAACAATCTATTAATATAAAATCATATCTATCTTTTATTGTCTCTAATTGATTTTTTAATTGTTCTGCGATTACAAAATCTTTATCTTGTAAACTTATTTGTATTAATTCCATATCAACACCAGCTAAATCAATAGTAGATGGAATAATACTTAAATTTTTAAATGGTGTTTTAACAATTGTTTCTTTTATATCACATTCACCAATAATTACATTATAAATACTTTTTTTAATTTTAATTCTATCAACACCAAGACCAGTAGTTGCATTGCTTTGTGGATCTAAATCAATTAGTAAAACTTTTTTACCAAGATGTCCTAAAGAACTGGCTAAATTAATACTAGTTGTTGTTTTTCCTACTCCGCCTTTTTGATTTACAATTGATATTATCTTTCCCACTGCTTTTACCTTCCTTATCTACAAAATATTTTATCATATATTAATTTTTTTTGAAATAGAAATATAAAACAAAATTTATCTTTATTTGTTTTTTAAAATTTATTTTTATAAACACTTTTTATTTTCATATTCGTTAATATCTTTTTCTAAATAATTTAAAGCATTTAATAACATTTCTGTATCTAGTTCTCCACTTAATACATAATTTATACTTCTTAAATCACCTTTTTCAGCTATTTTTTTATTATAAGTTTCAATATTTTTTAAATCTATTATTCCATTTTTATAATTATAATACATAATAATAGATAACATTAAACCAACAGAATATTTAAATGATTCAGTGACTCTTTTAAATATTTTATCCAATTTTTTATTTTGTTTTTCTATATCATTTATTTCTTCTTCTATTAATTCTTTTTCTTCTAATAGTTTTTTATTTGTATTATCATTTTTTATTTTATTATTAATTTCATATAATTTAGATTTAATTTTAAATTCTTTTTTGTCTATTAAATCATCTTGATAAAAATTACTATAATTAACATCTCTCATTTTTGATATTATATATAATGCATAACCTAAATCATTAACACTAGGAATATCAGCACTAATTAATATTCTAATCATTCTTATATTATCTTCTTTATAATTTTCTTTACTTTTTAAAAAATCATAAATTAAATATTCAACAAATCTAGAAATATTTTCTGTATAAAATTTTCTATCTAAAGTTGTATACATTTTATTTTTAACAATTTTAAAACTAGAATTTGTATGATGAAAAAATTCATGTATTATTGTAAACATATCTTTTAAATTATGATTATATATTATATTTATATTTTCTTTTAAATTGTTATTTTCATCTAAAAAAGCATAATGAAAAGAAAAATTTTTATCTTCATCTAATGTTTCATATTCTTCACTATTTTTATCTATAAAATTAAATGTGCCATTATTTAATAAATCTTCAAATTCATTTATATATTGTGGAAAATAATTATTTAAAAATTCTCTACATAAATCTAATGAATCATTTAATGTAATATAATTTTTAAAATTTTCTTCTATATCTTCATCAAAAATTTCTAATTCATTATAAAATGTTCTTAATATATCAAGAAATTCGTTAGTATTATCTTTTAAATAATTTAAAATTGCATTATCATCATGTCTTAAAAACACATTAAGAGCTAACTTCATATCATTAAGTAAACTTTTATCAATTTTATTTTCTTCATTCATTTATTATTTTCTTTCTAAAATATCTCTTGCTGCGATTAAACCAGTAGCTGCTGCTGTTACAATATTACCAGCTTTTCCAGCACCATCACCTACAAAATATATATCATAATCTTCTAATTTAAATTTATTATTTGTATCAATTTCATTACTAAAGAATTTTATTTCAGGTCCATATAATAAAGTTTCATCATTATTAACACCAGGTATTATTTTATCTAATTTTTCAAGACCTTCTAATATATTAGTAATTATTCTATGTGGTAATATTAACGCAAGATCACCAGCAACACAATCTTTTAAAGTAGGTTCTATAAATCCTTTATTAATTCTTTTCCATTCACTTCTTCTTCCTTTTTTTAAGTCTCTTAAAGATTGAATTATTGGTTTTCCATCTCCTAAAACATTTGCTATTCTTGCTATACTTTCTCCATAAAGTCTAGTATTAGTAGCAGGCTGTGTCAATCCTACCTTACTAATAAATGCAAAATTTGAATTATTTGATTTTATATCTTTTAAAGAGTGTCCATTTACACATATAAATCCATAATAATTTTCTTTTGCAACAAATCCTCCTGGATTAGTACAAAAAGTTCTTATTTCATCAGAATATGTATCTGTTTTAATAAATATAGTAGGATCATAAATTACATTTGTAATGTCTTCAAGTATTTCTTTTCTTACTTCTACTCTTACACCTATTTCAATACTTTGACTTGTATATGGTATATTGTATTTATCTGCTAATTCTTGTATCCATTTAGCTCCAGTTCTACCAGGTGCTACTACTACATTTTTACATTTTAAATGATGTTCTTCATTTTTTTGTTTATATATTACTTCATGATTATTTTTACTTTCACTTTTAATATCTATAACATCAGCACTTTCATAAATATCAACGCCTTTATTTTCTAAATAATCTGTAAAATTTTTGATATATCCTGGAAGTTTATCACTACCTAAATGTTTTTGTTTAATTAAAAGTAATCTAGCACCATGCTTAGCAACTTCTTTTTTTATTTGTTCTGCTTCATCTAAATTAGATGGATAAATATCACTATCCATACCAAATTTAGTAAATATTTCTTCTGTATCATCTATTATTTGATATGCTTCACTTTGAGACATATATTTAAATAAATCACTTTTACCTAATTTAGGAATAAAATTTAATTTTCCATCTGAAAATGTACCTGCTCCTCCAAATCCTGATAATATTTGACAAGGATTACAATTCATACATTTTCCACCATTTATTTTCATAGGACACATTCTTGTATCAGCTTTATGTCCTTTATCTAATAAAGCAACTTTTATTTTTGAATTTTTTTCTATTAATTCATAAGCACAAAATAATCCAGCAGGACCAGCGCCTATTATAATTACGTCATAATTTTTATCTTCTTTTTTCATTTTTACTTCCTTAATCTATTTTATTTCTATTTTTTTATTTGCATCTTCTTCTAATAATTTAGGATGATCAAATATATATTGTAATAATTGAACTGATTTAACAAAATAATATCCATCTGCTATTCTTTCATCTAAATTAATACCAAATTCACATATTTTCCTTTTTTCTTTTTTACCATTTATTAATACTTCTTCTTCTCTTATTTCACCCATAGTTGCAAGTCCACTAGCATTACCAAAATTAGTTATGTTATGATATATTGCTCCACAATGTATACTTCCTAAATTTGATACTATAAGACTACTATAATATAAATTATCCTCTATAAATGAAGAAGGTAAAAATCCTATTTTATCAAACCATTTAAATAAGCCAACAATAGGAATTCTTATTATATTTGGAAGTTTACCTATTATATCTATTACATTATTTGCACCTTTTTTATCTTCTTTTTTATTTCTAATTGCATTTACTTTATCTAATATTTTTTTACTTATTGTATCAATATTATCATTTTCATCTATTTTTACTAATATCATCATTTCTTCTGCTTCTTCATTAAAAGCAACTTTAGCTACAAATGAAATTACAATATCATTATGTTCATAAATATGTCTATTAGCAATAAATCTATTTAAATAAGGCTTATTATAATATAGTTTACCAATCGCAGTCATAAAAGCATGAAAGATAGTAATATCTTCATTTTTCTTTTTTTTATTTTCCATATATTTACATAATTCAGTTACATCCATTTTTTGATTTATATAAACATCACTATCACATCTTCTAGGTTTTAAATCTATTAAAATTTGACTTAATCCTGATAAATTATTAATTCTTTTAGCATATTTTCTCATATATTTTTCTCCTCAAATATTATTATAAAAAAAAATAAAGTTTATTTCAACTTAGGAATAAATAAATATAATAACTTAAAAATATAAGAATCATTATAAGCCCTTCCATTTTAGATAAAACTTTATCATTTTTAGCAAATATAAATAATACTAATGCAGCTATTTGTACAAATGCTATATCAATTATATTAAAACTTAAAGAATTAAATCCACCAAATATTAATAATGGTAATCCAAGTACAATACCAATATTAAATATGTTTGTACCTATTATATTTCCTAAAGCTATATCAAATTCTCCTTTTTTAGCTGCTATGACTGTCATTGTCATTTCAGGTAAAGATGTTCCAATTACTACTACTATCATTGTAATTAATTTAGTACTTACATTTAAAATTTCAGCTAAAGCTTTTGCATTATCTACAACTAAGTCACTTGAAAAAACTATTATTAAACAACAAATAATTGTAATTAATATAGAAGACACCATACTATATTTAGGCTTACTTATTTCAAATATATCTTTTTTACTTCTAACAACAGAAATTATATATAATATAAACATACAAAATAAAGTTAAAAATAGAAATCCATCTTGTCTATTTAAAATAAAATCTGTTTTAAGGTTACCAATATAATGAACTGCAACTGATAATACAAACATTGATGTAACTACTAATAATATTGGTAATTCTTTTTTAGTAACTTCATTTTTTACTTTAATTGGACACACAAATGCGGCAAGCCCAATTACTAATAATATATTAACAATATTACTACCTACTACATTAGCAAGTGCTATATCACCACTACCACTTATTATACTATTAAAAGAAATAGCAAGTTCAGGTGCACATGTTCCAAATGCTGCTACTGTAAGAGCTATCATCATTTTAGACATTTTAAAATTAGTTGCTATTGAACTTACAGCATCTACAAATATATCAGAAGATTTTACTAATAAAATAAAACCTATTAACAATAAAATTATTATCTTTACTATTTGCATATAATCACTGATATTATTATAAACTAAAAAAAGCTAATTTAAAATTAAATTAACTTTAATATATGTAAACAAATGTAAATTATTTTTGTTCAAAAAGTTTATCTATATTTTTAATAGGAATTAACATATTATTATCTTTATTAATTTCTATTTTAAATTCTTTTGTATCATGTTTTAATTCATCACCATCTATACACCAAGAAGGGGGTATTTCATCAAATTCTATTTTTATATTATCTGTTTTAAAGTAAGTAAACCCTGGTATATCATTCATTTCTCTTCTTTTTAAATAATGTATAGCCTTTATAATATCAAATTTATTTTTTATATCACACATTAATACTTCAAATTTATTATCATCTAATTTAACATCATCATAAATATTATTTACTCCACCAACTCTATTACTGTTTGTTATAAATATAAAAGAATATTTTCCTTCATATTTAGTACCATCAACAGTATATTTAATATTATAAAATTGTAAATTTTGTTTTAATTGCTGTATTCCATAAATAATGTATGCTAATTTTCCATATTTTTCTTTTAGTTTACGAGGTGTTGAATAAGATATATCAACAAATGCTCCAATACATGCAACATATACAAAAGGATTATTATTAATTAAACATACATCTATATTTTTAATATTACCATTTAATATCATAGCAATATTATTTATTGTATTACTACTCATTCCATACATGTGAGCAACATCATTTACACTACCAAGTGGTATATGACCTAATAATATTGGTTTATGTCTTTCAATATTTCCTGATATTACTTCATTTAGTGTTCCATCTCCACCAGCACATAGTAATAAATCAACATCTTTTAATTTTTGTGTTATTTCTTTTGCATGACCTTTGTATTCTGTATAAATAATTTCTGTTTCATAATCATAATTTTCTAAAATTTTATATATTTTTTTAACATCATTTCTATTAGTTAATTTACCACTATTTGGATTATAAATTACAACACATTTTTTCATAAGTTCCTCACTAAATTATATTATATCATTATTAAATATATATGTAAATTTATTTTTTAATATTATTACTATTTTTTACACACAAATTTGTTATTATATGTGTTATTTATTAATAATTTAAATTTTTTTAAAAAAGTATAATTTTTATATTAATGTTTATAATATTAATATGTTATACTTATTTAGGGGTATTTAAAATGAAAAGAAATAAGAAAGATAAAAATAGAAAAATTAAATTATTAAATATATTTTGTTATTTTATTATATCAATTATTATAATTGTTATATTATTTTGTTTTGGCTTTTTCTTATATATTTATATTACTGCTCCTGAATTTAATACTGATTTATTATATAAAAAAGAATCTTCTAATATATATGATTCAAAAGGTGATTTAATCGCAACAATTGGTACTGAGAAAAGACAGATAGTTTCTTTCGAAGAATTACCAGAAGTTTTAATTGATGCGATTATAGCAACAGAAGATGCTAGATTTTATGAACATGAAGGTGTTGATTTACCAAGATTTTTAAAAGCAAGTTATGGATATTTTACAGGACAAAATGCTGGTGGTGCTTCTACTTTAACTATGCAAGTTTCTAAAAATACATTTACAAGTACAGAAGCAAAAGGTCTTGATGGTATAATTAGAAAGTTTACTGATATTTATATGTCAATATTTAAAATAGAAAAAGATTATTCTAAAGAGGAAATTTTTGAATTTTATGTAAATGCTCCATATTTAGGTGGTGGAAATTATGGAGTACAAATGGCTGCTAAAACTTATTTTAATAAAGATGTTAGTGATTTAAATTTAATAGAAGCTGCAATGATAGCAGGTATGTTTCAAGCACCAGGTGAATATGATCCTTATGTAAATCCTGAAAAAACTAATGAAAGAAAAAATGAAGTAATTAGTTTAATGTTAAGACATGGTTATATTAGTGAAGAAGAAGCAAATTCTGCTAAAAATGTTGATATTAGTACTATTGTAAAAGATCAATCAACTAGCATTAATAAGTATCAAGGATTTATTGATACTGTTGTACAAGAAGTAATTGATAGAACTAATTTAAATCCTTATGAAGTATCAATGGATATTTATTCAACTATGGTTAAAAGTAAACAAGATGTTATTAATAATTTTTATAATAAACATAAATTTAAAGATAAAAAAGTACAAGTTGGTATTGGTATGATTGATAATGAAACTGGTGCTATACTCGCTGTTGGAGCTGGAAGAAATAAACAAGTTGCTATGTCTTTAAATTATGCAACTCAAATAAAAAGACATCCAGGTAGTACAGCAAAACCATTATTTGATTATGGACCTGGTATTGAATTTAAAAATTGGTCTACTTATACTCCATTTTATGATAGAGCTGTTAAATATACTAATGGTGGTACTATGAAAAATGTTGATAACAGATATTTAGGATTTTTAACTTTAGAACAATGTTTAGTTAAATCAAGAAATACTTGTGCTCTTCAAGCATTTCAATCATTAAGTAATTCTAAAATAAATAAATTTGTAACATCACTTGGTATTATTCCAGAATATTTAGGAAATAACAATTATATAAATGAAGCACATTCAATTGGCGGATTTACAGGTGTATCTCCAGTACAATTAGCTGCTGCTTATACTGCTTTTGGAAATGGTGGATATTATACTGAACCCCATTCAATAACAAAAATTGTTTATAAAAATTCTGATGAAGAAATAGTAGAAGATTTTAATTTTGATAAAAATAAAGTTATGAAAGATACTACTGCTTATATGATTGCTTATATGCTTAAAAAAGTAACAAGTGCTTCTGTAAAAGTTCAAGGTACAGATTTAGCAACTAAAACAGGTACTAGTAGTTATGATAGTGCTTTATTAAAAAAATTAAAATTACCTTCTACTGTAATACAAGATGCATGGACTGTTACATTTAGTCCAGATTATACTGTTGCTATATGGTATGGTTATGATGAACTTACTAAAAAAACATATAATACTTCTTCTCATGCTTGGAGTGAAAGAACTAAAATTCAAAAAGAAATTGTAAATAAAGTAATGGAAAAAAATTCTAAGTTTAAAAGACCTTCAGGTATAGTAGCATCAAAAGTAGTAGTTGGAACAAATCCACCTCTACTTCCAAACTCTTCTACTCCATCATCAAAAATTCAAACACATTTATTTATAAAAGGTACACAACCTACTAAAGTATCAACAGTTTATCCAACAACAGAAACTGATTTACCAAATGAACTTAGTCCAGAATAAAAAGAATCTTCTTGAATTGTACCCCAAAATTTAGACAAAAATAAAAAAGGTGGGTATGAAAGAAACATAACTAAATAAAGGTTATGTT
>CANRCA010000027.1 GCA_947628985.1 uncultured Bacilli bacterium
TTTCCAATTAATATATATGATGTTTATGCTAATTATGACTTTACTCCATCACCTCATATCTAATACACAGCATAAAATTAAAAAAAGATTACTTTTTTATTTAGTAATCTTAATTTGCAAACTCATAAATACTTTTTTTGTCTTTTAATACTTTTATTAAATAATCTATCTCTTCATATGTATTATAAAAATATAAACTAATTCTTACTGTATCTTCTTTATTATCACCCATCTTAGCACAATGTTTTCCACTTCTTACACATATTCCATTTGTATTTAAATATAATCCTAAATCACCAGATAATACCCCATCAACATTTATAATAACTGTACTTCCTTCACAATTTTTATTATATATTTTTACATATGGTATTTTTTCTAATTCTTGAATTAAATATTTTCTTAAATATTTATCATGTCTTTCTATATTTTCTATTCCATATTCATTTATAAAATTAATTGCTTCACTAAAACCAATTATACCTGCTATATTTGGTGTTCCTGCTTCAAATCTATATGGAAGTTCTGCTAGTTGTAAAGATTTTTCATTATAATTTAAATTCATTCCTCCACCATAAGTATATGGTATCATTTTTTTAAGTAATTCATATTTTCCATATAAAACACCTACTCCAGTAGGTCCACACATCTTATGTGCTGAAAAAGCAAGAAAATCTGCATCCAAATCTTGCACATCTATTTTCATATGTGGTGCACTTTGAGCTGCATCAACTACTACTAATATATTATTTTTATGTGCAATTTCACAAATAGTTTTAATATCCCTTTTATCTCCTGAAACATTAGTAATTTGAGCTAATGATATAACCTTAGTTCTATTAGTTATTTTATCTATTAAATCATTTATTTGTAATTTTTCATTAACCGAATCTACAAAAACTATTTTAATATTTTTCTTTATTGATAAAATCATCCAAGGTAAAATATTTGATGCATGTTCACTACTTGATAAAATTACTTCATCACCTGGTTTTAGGTAATTCAAAAAAAATCCAAATACTATTGTATTAAGTGAATCTGTTGTATTTTTTGTAAAAATTATTTCTTCTTTTCTTTTTGCATTTATAAACATTTTTACTAAATCTCTTGTATAGTCAATTTCATCATCTACTTTAAAGCTAATATCATAGTCCCCTCTATGAGAATTAGCACTATAATTTAGATAATAATCATTTATTTTATCTATTACTCTATATGGTTTTAAAGTTGTAGCTGCATTGTCAAAATATATTATATTTTTTTCTTTCATTGGAAAATCATTTTTATCTTTCATTTATTACCTCACCTATTAATAATATACTCATTAAAATATTATGAGAATATAATAAATATAATAATTGAAGTAGCTAAAAATTTAATATATAATAATATTGGTGAAGAAAAATGGATTGTATATTTTGTAAAATTATAAATAATGAAATTCCTTCATATACAATATATGAAGATGAAAATGTAAAATGCTTTTTAGATATTAATCCAGTGTCTAAAGGACATACATTAATTGTACCTAAAAAACATATTAAAGATTTTTATGATATTGATAATGAAACTCTATTAAATGTTTTTGATGCTTGTAAAAAAGTAACTAACTTAATAAATAAAAAATTAAAACCAAATGGAATTAGATTACTTCAAAATAATGGAGTATTACAAGATGTTAAACATTTTCATTTACATATTATTCCATCTTACACTAAAGAAGAAAAAAATAATAATGCTGAAGATGTTTTTCAATTATTAACAAAGTAATTGAGAAAAATATAATTATATAGTATAATATGTTTGAAAAAGGAAGTGTGTTATGAATAAAAAAAATCTAATTATAATTTTGGGATCAGTAATTTCTTTATTTGTAATTTTATTATTAATTTTATGGATTGTTAGTATTATTAAACCTAAATATTTTACATATGAGGAAGTAGAAAATAAAATAAAAGAAGCTACTAGTAACTATTATAAAGATCACCCTGAAATGTTACCATCAGAAGATGGAAAACATTCTTTATCTTATACAACATTAGTAGAAAACAATTACATAAAAATATTAGATGAATTACTAGAAGATTCTAGTAGTTGTAATGTAGAAATAATAGTTGCTAAAAATGATACTAATTATACTTATGTCCCTAAATTAAGTTGTGCAGATAAGTATCAAAGTGTTGAATTATATAAACAAATTTTAAATAATAATCAAGTTGTTACATCAGGTAGTGGATTATATAAAGATAGTGATAATTCATATTATTTTAAAGGAAAAATTGATAATAATTATATTAGTTTTGGTAAAATTGTAGATGGTAAAGATGAAGATCCAATATTATGGCAAATAATTGGTATTAATAGTGATAATACATTAAAAATTAGAGCTGTTGATAAATATAAAGATAGATTTCAATGGGATAATAGATTTAATGTTGATAAGAACAATTATAGTGGATACAATGATTTTGAAATGAGTTTATTTAAAGATAGTTTAAAAAAATTAGAAAATAATGAATACTTTAGTTCTACTGAAAAAGCATTAATCATTCCTAAACAATTATGTATAGGTCAAAGAAGTGAAGATCAAACAGGTAATGATGGATCTATAGAATGTTCTACATTAACTGAAGATAAATATATGTTTTCTACTCTAATTCCTTATGAATATATTAGAGCTAGTTTAGATGAAAATTGTAAAAAATTAACTGATAAATCTTGTTCTAATTTTAACTTTATAGCAAATAAAAATAATGGTTCAGAATGGGTTATAACATCAACACCTACAAATAATTTTCAAGCTTATATATTTGATGGTTCTTATTTCTATTTAGGTGAAACAAGAAGAACATATAATTTACATTTAGTTACTAATTTAAGTGAATTTGCATTTTATAAATCTGGATTAGGAACAATAGATGATCCATATATAATAAAATAATATTAATTAACATTATTCTAAAAGTAAATGCAATCTTAATACTGAGAGTAAATGCAACTCAAGTTATAAAAATTGCATTTACTTTCAATATTAACACTTTTTTAGCAGTCTCAAAAAATGTTTGATTTTTCTTTTATTTGCCATATAATTAAATTCGTTAAGTAATTTTTGAGGGATGTTGATATAATAAAAGCTTAAGATGAATTAATTAAAGAAATATCAAAAGAAGAAAATATTGATTTAAGAAAAATATGAATAATTCATTAGCTTTAAAATTTAAATTAAAAAAAATATATATAAAGGAGAAATATATAAATGAATAATCTAATGCAAACAATGTATACAAATATTAAAGGATTTATAAAATTAGTAGAAATAGGAGTTATTGATAATGAAATAGCTTGTAATGCAATTATTGAAAGTAATGAGCCTGATTTTATTTATTATTTTGCAAGAGATATCAAAAATGCTAATATTAAAAAATTAGAAAATGCAATTATTAAGGAGTACTTTTTCCAATATATTTATTATTTTGCAAAAGATGTTAAAGGTGCTAATATTGATAAGTTAGAAAACGCTGTTATCAAAAGTAAGAATGCAAGATGTATTTATTTATTTGCAAGAGATATCAAAAATGCTAATATTGAAAAATTAGAAAATGCAATCATTAAAAGTGTAAATGCAGAATATATTTATTTATTTGCAAAAGATATCAAAAATGCTGATATAAAAAAACTAGAAGATGCAATTATTAAATTAGGTGAGATTGAATTTATTTATAAATTTGCTAAAGATATAAGTAATGCTAATATTGATGCACTAAAAAATGCAATTATTAAAAGTAAGAATTCTATATATATTGATTATTTTGATGGTGATATAAAAAATGATTTAACAAATTTAATGAAACTTTTAGATATTGAAGATTATAAATCTATATTAGAAAATAAAGAAAAGTTTTCTCAATTATTTATTGATGATTCATCTAAAGAAAATGATAAACATTCTGAAAAAACTTTAAAAATGAAATAACTATTAGCATATAATAGTTTTTCTTTTATATTCGCTATGTTGTATTTTTTGAGAGATGAAAGTTGTAATTTTTATAAAATTTCATTAAAATTAAATATTCAAATTACTACAAACTTTTTTATAATTGATTTGCTGTATTTCTGATACAAATTTTATTTTTAAACTCTTTTAATTATTATCATATTCAATAGTCCAATTAAGTTTATTTTAGAAACAAAATAAATATAAATATTCTCATACTCCACTAAAATTTGATAAAATAGTGCTATTTGTTGATAAAGTGAAATTATATTTGCTAAGTTATTATTTTTTTCATCAGCATAAGTTACTGATTTTATTTGTTTTAAAATTCAATTGCTTTCTTTTGCCATACTTTCATAACTGGAATTACAATCTGTAATTACTTTCTTAGAATTACAAATCTTAGTATTTTTAATCATTTTAGATATTACACTAATTGTACCTACGACTTCAAAAAAATTATCATTTTTGTATCCATGAGGTTATACAAATTTTATGGTTACTAATTTCTCTGTAAATGGTAATATAGAATTGGACAAAAAAGTCAATGTAGAAATTGGACAGTTTTGTACCAATTCTTTTTTCATTAATTTGGTATAATTAAACTATCTTTTCTAAAGTTAATAAAGGAGTGGTATTAATGAGAAAAGATGGATATTTTAATGGTTGCCCTAGAGAAATATTATTTGATAATATGAGAACAGTAGTCGATAAAGCAAGAACTACTACTACAGAAGTTGTATTTAATAAAAGGTTTAAAGAATTTAGTAATAAGGTATGATTTACCCCACTTGCTTGTATAGGATATAGACCTGAAACAAAAGGTAAAGTTGAAACATTAGCTAGAATAATAGAAAGATTAAGACCATATAATGAAGAATTTGAAACATGGGAAGATCTAGATAAAATAGTAAAAGAAATAATAGGAGACATAAATAATGAAGTTGTACAAGGAGTTGGTATAATTCCAAGTAAAATTCATGAAAAAGAAAAAAATCATAAAGCAATTTTATTAACTTAAGAATATTAAATGAAAAGAATAGAATCTAAATATTAAAAATTCTATTCTTTTTTATAATATAAATAAAATCAAAGTATAATTCCTCATAAACATTAAATATCAAAATGTTTTTCTTCAATTTATATGATGTTTATTTTTAGCATTTTCTATTTTTAGGATTTTTTCTTCCATTTTTTACTGGAACTATAAATCTATTTATTGCTTCTTGTAATTTTAACATTAATTCATTTCTTTTACAGTCTTTACAAATATAATTTTGTCTTCCATTATACTTACCATTTTTGTTTATATATATTGAACCACATCTTGGGCAATATAATACTTGTTTTCTCTAAGCGCTATATCATAAATTGTATTTTTATTTCTTCTAATATTTTTAATTTACCACCTAGTACTTTTATAATTTTTCACAATTCATCAATATCGTTATATTTGTTTTTTTAATCAAAAAATATTTTTGATTGGCCAGTCAGATATTCATTTACTTAAGATAAATTTAGAATGTCTGACCAATCAAGATATTCCTTATAAATTTATCTTAAGCTCTTTTATTATATCTACCCCTCAAAAACTACAACATAGCGATTAAATTTAAAAACTTCTTTTTTAATTACTAAACCAACTATCTTTAATATGTGCATTAGATGAATTTGGATATGGATTTGGTTCATCTATTTTTGCAAATACTGGAATATGAAATGCATTTCCAAAACATAAAGCAATACCTGGTCCTAATGATTTTAATTTTTCTACATCATTACTAGATATATTGTGTGCTAAATTTTTAATTATATCTAAATCATCTGGATGAAACATTCTAAGAACAACATAATTTGAACATTGACTTAACGCAGTATTTGATAGCTCGCTAGGTCTTTGAGTAATTAATCCTAAAACTACTCCATATTTACGTCCTTCTTTTGTAATTCTATCAAATATATTGTAACCTAAAGTATTTATATCATTATCATTTTGAACATATCTATGTGCTTCTTCTAATATGATTTGAATAGAAAAATTTTCTTTTTTATTTAATCCAATAGCATAATTTAAAAATAATTTTGAAAATATTTTTGTTAAAGTTTTTGCAAATCTTTCATCTACATAATTTAAATTAAAGTTAAGTAATTGTACTTTATTTAAATTTTCATTAATAAATAATTTTTTAATATATTCTTCTTTTGAAATATATTCTTCATAATCAAAATATTTTGCATAATCTCCATTCATAATAGTTTCAAGTCTTACTTTTAAAATATTATTAACATCATATACTTTATCACTTTTTAAAACACCTTCACTAATCAAAGCAAATTCAAAAGCATTATATAAGTCCTTTAATTGATATTTTTTAGGTTTCATATCATTATTTAATTGCAATCCATCATTTACAAATGTTTCTATAAATTCAGTAACTAATTGTATAGTATTTATTTTACCTGTTTGATCAACATTTAAACATTGTCTTAATGTTCTTATATATCCTGGTTGAACTATTTGACTATCTAAATTTATATCTTTTGTATAAAATGTAGATAATACAGCAATTATTTGATCTCTTATTTGAGTAGATTCTTTGCCACTTGTTAATATATCTAATAAAGCTTTTGCTATTATATTATTTTTATAGGCAATAACTTTTTCTTCATCTTCAGTAAATAAATAAACATATTTTAAAGCTTTTTCTATAATTGGAAGTTGTGATGCACTATCAACATTTAATAATAATGCTATATCATCAACTTCTAAAAAATATGGTGGAATTTTTACTATTTCACTAGTACTAACATTTACATCTGTCGTTAGTGTTTTATATCTACATGTGCTAGTGTTATTTATTTTTTCAAAAGCAGAATGATATTCACCATAAACATCAAATAATACTATTCTAGAATTAACTGGAATATATTTAGATCTATAAAATAAATTTTGAAATATTCTTGCAACAGTACAACTTTTACCACTACCAGTATTACCTAATATAGCAAAATGATTTGAAAAAAAATCATCGATATTAGCAGAAACATTATACCCTTCGTAAACAACACTTTTACCTACATATAAATTATCTTTAGTATCTATCTCTTGTTCTCCAAGTAAATTTATTACCTCATCTTTATTAACCATCCTAGCTTTTGAATCACTAGTTGGTTTGTGTACTATTCCACTACGGAATTTACCAGATATAAATTCACCTACTAATATACATTTTATTTCTGTTAAATCTATATGTACTATTTCAGCAACAATATTATACTTACCTTCAAATACTATATGTACTCCTAAATAAGCTGATTCAACTTTCTTTAAAGTGTTTTCTATTACTACAATATTTCCATCTATAGATATAATATTTCCAAACATAAAAATCCCTCATATTCTTTTATTTATAATTTCTATTCTCTTCTAAAATTATATATTATTTAATTAAAAAAGTAAAGGTTCATTAATAATCACATAATTTATTATCTTTGTATCTTCTAATAGTACTTCCAAGTGACTTTCCTAATTCAAACAAAGTATTAATAGCTCTTACTACTGCATTTAAAACAGTAGAACTAATAGTACTACTACCTGCTTGTATTTTTAATAATTCTTCATTATTCATTACAAGAAAGTGGCCTCATGTACCCATCTATTAAACCAATAATAAATGTTATAATTCCAATAATTATTCCACCTACTACAACTTTTGAACCTCCATATATTTGATTTAATTCTATATCATTAATTATAGCCATCACTCCTTTCTAACTTATATTTATTTTTAAATAATTCTATAATTTCTTTTTTATGAGATATATAAATTATTGTTTTATTTTGATACTTTTTAAATATTTTATTTAATATTTCTACTTCTTCTTTATAATTTATTTCACTTAATGCTTCATCTAATATCAAATAATTACAATTTTTTAATAAGCTTCTTGCTAATATTATTTTTTGTCTTTCTCCTCCAGAAATATTAAATCCATTATCCTCTATAACAAAATTATTTCTTAAAGGTTTACTATTTCTTAAATTATTTAAATTACAAATATTAATAATTTGTTCATATTCTATATCACTTATATTTCTATCATAAACAATATTATTTTTTAGTGTATCATTATTTAAATAACTATTTTGTGATACATAAGTAAAATTATTTAAAATATCTTTAGAATTTATATCTTTTAAATTAATATTATTAATAAATATTTCTCCTTTATAATCATGAATATATTTAAGTAATATTTTAATTATAGTGCTTTTTCCATTACCACTTTCTCCATATATTAAATATTTACTTCCATAATTTACATTAAAATTTATATCATTAAATAAATAATGAATATTATCATAACTATAAGATAAATTATGAATTTCAATATTTCCTTTTAATTCATTTAAACTACTTTTTTCTTCTTCACTTTTTATACTTAATAAATCTATTATTCTAAAATATATATTTTTAATATAATTTATGTTAATACTTAAATCAAATATATTTTTAATAGGTTCATTAAAATAATAAACAAGTGAATTAAATAATAGCATTTGCCCTACACTTATATATTTTTTATATACAAAAATAATACTAATAAAAAATATAAATAAATTACATAAATCAGTTATTAAATTTTTTATAAATATTTGACTATTTAAAGTATTTTCAAAAGATTTAGTTTTATCTATATAATTTGAAAATTTAATTTCTAAATATTTATTTCTTTCATTTATTAAATTAAGATTTTTATTTATTTCATAACTATTTATATTTTCACTTAAAATTTTATTGTAAATACCTTCATATATAAGTAAGTTTTCTGTTTTATATAAATATATTCTTCTATAAATTAATACTACAAATAAATATAAAATAATTTGTATTAAATTAATTAAAAATATTTTATAATTTATTATTAATAAGAATATCATACTTAAAAACAATATAATAAAATCCATGGATATACCAACAATAATTTTACTAAATAAATCTTTAAATAATTTTGAATCATTAAACCGACTTATTATTTCTCCAGTTGATTTATTTTTAATATATTGATAAGGAAGATGAAAAAATTTTCTAATAATATCTATATTTAATTTTTTATATAAAGAATTTTCTACATTTATTAAGTATTTGTTTCGTATATAAGAAAGGAAATTTCGTAGTACATAATTTATCATAAAAATTATAGTTAAAATTCCTAATAATATATAATTAAAATTAATTAAAATATTATCAAATACAATTAATGAATAAAAATTATTTACTAGTCCTAATATAGTAATGATAATTGATAATAAGATCAATTTTATAGAAATATTTTTTTCTAAGTTTAAGTAATCAAATATATATAAATATAAACTTTTATGATTTTCTATATTTTCAAATTTTTTTATTGGAAATATAACTATAGAAGTATTTAAATATATTTTTTTAAATTCTTCTTTACTTATTTTATTTATATTTGATGAGGGGTCCATTACTTCTAAATATTTTTTATTTGCTGAATAAACAACAATAAAATGATACATATTATTTTTTAATACATGGCATATAATAGGAAAAGATATTTTATTATTGACTATTTCCTCATATGAGTAGTGTATACCAAAACCATCAAATCCATAATTTCTAGCTCCATTAATTATATTGTAAGCATTAGTTCCATTATTATTAGTTTTTAAGATATATGTTATTTCTTCATGTGAGGCCTCAAATCCATAATATTTCATTATAGAAAGTAAACATGAAGGTCCACAATCTTTAGAACTATTTTGTTTAACAACTAATTTTTTATTCATTCATCCTCCTATTATATAATAAGAGAAAAAATCATAAAACACTTCTTTATTTATTTAAAAATTTTAATTTATTACACAATTTAAAATAAGTCCAATATGAACTTATTTTAATATTTATTTACAATCAAGTTCTGGATAGCCTGATGTTCCTAATTTCCAATCACATAATGTATATCCTGATAATCTACTATCTAAGTCAGTTAAATTAATACTATTCTTATTTGTGTTTAATGTACTAACAAAAGTAGCATTCTTCATTTCACTTGATGGTTTTCCTATTACATTTGTTGTATCTGTTGGTTTTGTACCTGTTAATGTATTTAAATAATATACATTTTTATAAGTAGTTGGTATATTTGAATTATTGTTTGTTATAACATTATTTGTTTTTATACTATTTAATCCACCTATATTATATACATTATTTAATGTTATACTTTTTAAATTAATATATAATATACCATTTGCGGTTAATCCACCTGTTGTATTTCCATTCATAGTTATACTTCCTTGATTATAACTATTTATTATTTTTGTATTTGTACTTGTATCTGTTGTATTAGTAGATGAAGAAGCAATTTGTTGTCCTATCAATCCACTAATTATAACACCATAATTATCTATATTTACACTTAAATTACCTTTATTATAACTATTTAATAATATTATATCTTCATGTTTTATATTCCAACTTGATGCTGTTCCTAATAATCCACCAATTAAAATATTTGAGGACCATACATCTCCAGAACTTATATTTGCTAAATTATAACTATTATTCAATATAACTCCAGCCATACATTCTCCTACTATTCCACCAGTTCTATTTCCTCCACTTATTACTCCTTCTTTTTCATTTGATGAATTTGATATTGTACTTGTTTGTGTACTATAAAAATCACCTACTAAACCACCTATAGCTCTAACACCTATATTGTTAGTTTTATTACTTGTTATTGTATTTTTATTATGACTATTTTTTATATTTATTTTACCTGTTACTTGGCCTATTAATCCTCCTGCGTTAAATCCACTATTGGAATCAATTGTTACTTTTCCTTCATTATTACAATTATCCATTTCCATTTCTTTTAAACTTCTTCCTACTAATCCACCCATATACAATCCAGTAGTTGAAGCTTTTCCTTTTACTTCCCCATAATTTGTACTATTTTTTATTATTGTTTTTGTAGAATCTATAGTTTCTAAGGACAAAATTCCTCCAATTAACGTACCTAATTCATTTGTTATTGTTCCATAATTTTTACAATTTTCTATAGTTAGTGTTCCTTTTTGATTTTCAGAAATTATTCCACCAGTAGTACCACCACCAGAAATATTACCTTTATTTGTACTATTTTTTATTGTAGCATCTCCGATAGTCCATCCAGCTACTCCTCCTACTGCATAAGTTCCTGTTTTATTCGTTACTGTAACTTCATTTACACAATTATCTATTGTTGAATTTTGTATTCTTCCTACTATTCCTCCTAGTGGTGCTTTTACATCACTTGTTATTTCTCCTTGCACTGTTAAATTTTTAACTGTTCCATTTTGTAAAAAAGCAATAAATGAAAAAACTTCACTATCTACAATACTAATATTATGAATAAATAAATTATCTATTCTATGATTCTTTCCATCAAATGTTCCACTAAATGGTTTAGTATACTGTCCTATTGGTTTAAATCCCGTTCCTGTTGTTAGTTCTTTTATTAAAGTTTCACTACCATTTATTCCATTTATATCTCCATAATCTGTTCTTTCACTATTTCTATAACTACTTGTTGTTTTGAAATCTAAATTTCTTGTTAATTCAAAATACTTTCCTGTATAACTATTTCCTTTTTTATTTACATTATTACTTAATTCTACTAAATCTTCTATACATTGTATTTTATATGGATCTTCTTGTGTACCAGACCCTGCTAGTAATATTTCTATCCATTTTGCATATAAAGTTATATCACTTGTCTCTTCATATGCATTTACTAAAGCTACTCCATCTTTATCGTAATATTTTGTTCCTTCTCCATTCTTTCCTGTATAGTATCCATCAAATATATAGTCTTGTCTTGTTGGTACTTCTATATTTCTTAGTTTTGTTTTATATTTTACTTTTAAGTTATCACTTCCCCCTGTTCCATTCTCTTTATTAAATGTTATTGTAAATTCTCTTGGTTTACATTTTTTATTTACTATTTCATATCCTCCACTGCAATCTTCCCATACTGCTTCTACTTTTGGATATTCATCTTTTTTATTTATATTACTTGTAAATAATCTATTGTTTGTTACTATATTTCCTTCTATATCTACTACTAATATATCTTCATGTACTCCATCTTTATAATAATATCCTCCAAA
>CANRCA010000028.1 GCA_947628985.1 uncultured Bacilli bacterium
CCCTTAATTTCTATACTTATCAACATTAAAAAAGATAGATTTTTCTTTTTTCTATCTTTTTACGTCTGAATAGTTACTATAAAAATAATTAAATTCATCAACATTGATGATTTTTTTATTTGATATGATATAATTAATTATAATAGTGTAGGTGTTTTATGATTGAGGAGTTTCAAAATAAAATTAGAAATAATGAATATATTTCACAAAGATTATATTTATATATAAGTAAGTTTTATCCAAATATTATAAATAAAGATTTTAATATAGATGTTTATAATGAAAAAATTTTAGAAGCTAATATGAATAAATATGCAAATTATTTTGATAATATGTTTAAAAATATAGATGAAAATATTACTTTAGATAAAGATCAAATAAAAGCAATTTTAGCAGATGAAGATTATTCATTAGTTTTAGCAGGAGCTGGAACAGGTAAAACAACTACACTTGCCGCTAAAGTAAAATATTTAGTAGATATTAAAAAAGTAGATCCATCTAAAATATTAATTATGAGCTATACTAAAAAAGCTACTCAAGAATTAGAAAAAAGAATATTTTTAGATTTTTCAATACCTGCTAAAATATTAACATTTCATTCATTAGGATATTTATATATTAGACATATATTTAATGATAGAAAATGTTTAGTTGTAGATGATAACTTAAAAAATCAAATATTTTTACAATACTTTAAAGATGAAATATTTCCAAATAAAAATAAAGTAAAAGAAATTTTAGATATTTTTAAAATAAATAATAATAGTGTATTTTTTAATCATTTTATTAATAATTATATGAATTATAATAAATATGAAGATTATTTAGAAAAATATAAACAAGATAAATTATTAGAAGTAGAAGACATAGAGAAAATAGTAAATGATAAAATAGATGTTCTTATAAACGCAGAAGAACCAAGAACTATAAAAAATGAATTTGTAAAATCTAAAGGAGAAGCAATAATTGCTAATTTCTTATTTTGTAATAATATAGAATATCATTATGAAAAAGTATATTCTGAACTAATGGATAATAATTATACACCATATAGACCAGATTTTACTATTTTCTATGCAGGAGAAACAATATATATTGAGTATTTTGGATTATCTACATATACTGAAGATAAACTTAATCGTTATCAAAAAATAAAACAAATAAAAGAAAATTATCATAGAAAACATCATACAAAATTTATAAAATTAGATTATCAAAAAAATGAAAATATAATAGAAAATTTAAAATCACAATTAAAAGAATTTAATATTCCTTTAAAACCAAAAACATATAAAGAAATATATTTTCAACTATTAGATAACAATCCATTAAGTCAAATATTTATTTATAAAAATTTCTTATATAATATGATAGAAAGAATTAAATGTAATCCTAATAGAAATAAATATTTAGAAATTGTTAATAATTATATAAAATCAAAACCAGAAAATTTAAGAAAAAATTTTTATAGACAATTTTCCTATATAAATGAATTTTATCTTTATTATCAGAAAAAATTATATGGTGGAATTGATTATTATTTTGATTTTAGTGATATGCTTTATTATGCAAACTCATATATTAAATCAGTAAATTTAAAACAATTAGAATTTGATTACATATTAATAGATGAATACCAAGATATTTCACAAGAAAAATATAAATTAACAAAAGAAATAGCTAATAAAAACAATGCAAAACTAATAGCATTTGGAGATGATTGGCAATCCATATTTTCATTTACAGGTTCTAAAATTAAATATATTTATGATTTCAATAAATATTATCAAGGTGCAAAATTATTTAAAATAAATCATACGTATAGAAATAGTCAAGAATTAATAAATTATACTGGTAAATTTATAATGAAAAACAATAAACAAATTAAAAAAGATTTATATTCATATAAAAATAATAATGATCCTATTAAATTTGTATTATTTAAAGAAGATGAAGAATATTTAAAATTAAAAGAAACTATTTTAAATATACATAAAGAGCATCCTGAACATAATATATTAGTACTTGCAAGAACAAATAAAATGATTAAAAAATGTTATGATGATCCAGATCTTATAGATTCTATAGGTACAAAAGTAAAATTTATTGGTTATGATGACTTAGATATAGATGCGATGACTATACATAAATCAAAAGGATTAACAAGTGATGAAGTAATTATAATTGGATTAAATCAAAATTTTCCTAATGATAATTATAATGATTTTTGGTTTGATTATTTATTCAAATTTACTTTAGAAAATGAAAACTATCCTTATGCAGAAGAAAGAAGAATATTTTATGTAGCACTTACAAGAACAAAGAATAATGTTTATTTATTAGTAAATGAAAATCCTTTACATAGAAGTTTCTTTATATCAGAATTATATAGATGTATTAAAGAAGTTAATATTTCTAATAATTAGAATTTGTGTTAATATATTGTGTGGTGATGAAGTATGGAACCATATAAAGAAATAGAAAGAAGTATCATTACAAAATATAGAAAAACTATATGGAGTCGTTTTGTAAGAGCAGTAAGTGATTATAAATTAATAGAAGAAAACGATAAAATTATGGTTTGTATTAGTGGAGGAAAAGATTCCTTTTTATTAGCAAAATGTATTCAAGAAATAAAAAGACATGGAAAAGTTAATTTTGATGCAGAATATGTTGTAATGAATCCAGGTTATAATGAATTAAATTTAAATAAAATAAAAGAAAATGCAAAAATATTAAATGTCCCTATTAAAATATTTGATAGTGATATTTTTGATGTAGTTTATAATATTGAAAAAAGTCCTTGTTATTTATGTGCTAGAATGAGAAGAGGATACTTATATAATAAGGCAAAAGAACTTGGATGTAATAAAATTGCTTTAGGACATCATTTTGATGATGCGATAGAAACAACTTTATTATCAATGTTTTATGGTTCTGAAATTAAAACAATGATGCCTAAATTACATAGTGAAAATTATGAAGGATTAGAATTAATAAGACCACTTTATTTAGTAAAAGAAGAATCTATTATTTCATGGGCTAAATATAATAATTTAAATTTTATTAATTGTGCTTGTAAATTTACTCAAAAAAGTGAAATAGATGAAAATAACAGTAAGAGAAAAGAAATGAAAGAATTAATTAAAAATTTAAGAAAAATAAATAGAGATATAGATTATAATATTTATAAGGCATTAGATAACATAAATTTAAATTGTGTACTTGGTACAAAAAAAGATGGAATTTATAAAAGTTTTTTAGATGATTATGACAAAAATGAAAAATAATAATTTGAATAATATTAATAATATTGATATAATTTTTATATGGAAACAAAAGATATAGAAAAAAAATTAAATGATTTTTTAGATTTATTAAAAAGTTTAAATTCAAAATTAGAAATAGATAGTAAAAAAGAAAATTTAAATAAACTAAATAAAGAAACTTTAGAAATAGATTTTTGGAATAGAACAGATTCTAAAGAAATATTAGAAGAAATAAAAAAATTAAATTATACTTTAGATAAATTTAATAAAATTAATGATAGTGTTTTAACTTTAAAAGAAATGTTAGAATTAAATTTAACAGATGATGATATTAATTCAATTATAGAAGAATTAACTAATATAGAAAAAGAAATAGAAGAATTAAAATTATCTACATATTTAAGTGGTGAATTTGATTCATCAAATGCTTATGTAGAAATACATTCTGGAGCTGGTGGAACAGAAAGTAATGATTGGGCTAATATGTTATTTAGAATGTATACAAGATTTTTTGATAAAAATGATTATAAATATGAAGTAATTAGTAAAAATGAAGGAGAAGAAGTTGGTATAAAAGGAGTAGTAATGCTTGTAAAAGGTTACTATCCTTTTGGATACTTAAAAGGAGAAACTGGAGTTCATAGATTAGTAAGAATAAGTCCTTTTGATAGTAATTCAAGAAGACATACATCATTTGCATCAGTACTAGTAACACCTGAAATAAGTAAAAATTTAGATGTAGAAATAAAAGAAAGTGATTTAAAAATAGATGTTTATCGTTCAAGTGGAGCAGGTGGACAAGGAGTTAATACAACAGATTCAGCAGTTAGAATAACACACTTACCTACAGGAATAGTTACATCTTGTCAAATTGAAAGAAGCCAAATTAAAAATAAAGAAAGAGCACTTGAAATGTTAAAATCTAAATTATTTATAATGAATCAAAAAGAATTTAATGATAAAGTAAAAGAATTAAAAGGAGAAGTAATGGATGTAAATTTTGGTTCCGCTATTAGAAGTTATGTAATGTGTCCATATACTTTAGTAAAAGATACAAGAACCAATTATGAAACACCAAATGTAGATAAAGTTTTAGATGGTGAAATCAAAGAATTTTTAGAAGAATATTTAAGGAGTGAAAACTAATGAAAATATATTTTGCTGGTTCTATAACAGGAGGAAGACAAAAAGTAGAAGATTATGAAAAAATAGTTAATTTATTAGAAAATTATGGTCCTGTTTTAACTAAACATGTTGCATCTAAAAATCTTACATCACTAGGAGAAAATAGAACTAAAGAAGATGTTTATTTAAGAGATATAAATTGGTTAAATAAATGTGATATAGTAGTTGCTGATATTACACTACCATCTACTGGAGTTGGATATGAAATTGCTTATGCAGAAAAATTAAATAAAAGAATAATTTGTGTTTATGAAAAAGATAAAAATGTATCTAAATTAATAATTGGAAATAATCATTTTGAATTTATAGAATATGATAATATAGAAAACTTACTTATTTCACTAAAAAACACTTTAGGATAAAATACACTAGTAAAATCTATAATATTCTGCTATAATTACTATGGAGAATAATATTATGGGATTGTTTAAAAGAATAAATAGTGAAAAAATTAAAGATAAATTGTATGAAAAAGAAGCTTTTAAAAGAGCTTTACTTTTTGTAGTAGGCTGCTTTATATCAGCTCTTTCTTTTAATTTGTTTTTTGTTACTAATAATTTTGTTAGTGGAGGACTTGGAGGAATTGCAGTTATAATAAACAAATATGTTCCTGCGCTTGATTCAAGTACAATAATATTTGCAGGAAATGCTTTATTCCTTATTTTAAGTATAATAGTATTAGGATTTAAAAAATCTAATATGAGTTTAATAGGAGCTACTTTATATACAATTTTTGTATATTTAACACGAGATTTTGCAACTTTAATGAATTTTTCTTTTGACAATATTTTATTATATGTAATCGCTGCAGGTGTAGTTAGTGGTTTTGGAGAAAGTTTAGTATATAAAGCAGGATTTACTACTGGTGGAACAAGTATAATCGCACAAATAATTCAACATTATAAGAAAATGCCTTTAGGACAAATACTTAGATATATATCTTTATTAATTATTTTTGTAGGTGGATTTACATTTGGATATACATCAGTTATGTATTCTTTAATAATTTCCATAATTTCAACATATTTGATTGATAAAATATTAATTGGAATAAGTGACTCAAAAATATTCTTTATTCAAACAGATAAAGTTGATGAAGTAACTGATTTCATAATTAAAATAATATATAGTGGGGTTACTGAATTAGATACACATGGTGCTTTTTCTCATAAAAAGAAAAAAATGCTTATGTGTGTAGTACCAACAGAGAAATATTCTTTATTAAAAAGTGCAATAAAAGAAATAGATAATGATGCATTTATAGTAGTTAGTGATTGCTATGAAGTATTAGGCGGAACAGGAAGGAAAAAATTGTCATTTAATGAAGAATAAAAAATGATATATAATGTTAGTAGGAGGAAGTTATGCAGTTAATTGAACTTAAAAATGTTTACAAAAGATATAATAATGGAGTAACAGCTTTATGTGATGTAGATTTATCAATTTCAAAAGGAGAATTTGTATTTGTAATTGGTGCCTCTGGTAGTGGTAAATCAACTTTAATTAAATTATTATATAGACAAGAAAGACCAACTAAAGGAGAAGTATACGTAGGTGGTATAAATGTTGCAAAACTTAGAAACGGAAAAGTATATAAATTAAGAAGAAAACTTGGAATAGTATTTCAAGATTATAAATTATTACCTAAAAAAACAGTTTATGAAAATGTTGCTTTTGCTTTAGAAGTTTATGGACTTCCAAAAGATGAAATAAGAAAAAAAGTATTAAAAGCAGTTGAACAAGTAGGACTTAAAGATAAATTAAGAAGTTATCCAGATGAATTATCAGGAGGAGAACAACAAAGAGTTTCAATTGCAAGAGCAATAGTAAATGATCCAAAAGTTCTTATATGTGATGAACCAACAGGAAACTTAGATCCAAAAACATCAATGGAAGTAATGAAAGTTATAGATGAAATAAATAAAGATTTAGGAACAACAATTATTATGGCTACACATGATAAAGATATTGTTAATAAAATGAAAAAGAGAGTTATAGTAATTGAGAATGGTTTAGTAGCAAAAGATATAATGAAAGGAAAGTATAAAAATGAAGGCATTTAGAATTTTAGCAAGTAATATTAGTGAATCATTTAAAGGTGTTTTTAGAAACTTTTCTTTATCTTTAGCTAGTATTTCTTGTATAACAATAACTTTAGTATTAGTAGGATTTAGTATAATTTTATCTTATAATGTTAATAATTTTACATCTACAATAGAAAAAGATTTAACAATAGTAGTATTTTTAGATAGAGGAGTTACTCAAGAACAAATAGATGAAGTAAAAACTAAAATTGATTCATTAAGTAATGTAAAAAGTATAAAATTTAATTCTAAAAATCAAGTTAAAGAAGAAATGCAAGAAGAATTTTCTAAATTAGATGGTATTTTAGAACAATATAATGAAGAAACAAATCCACTTCAAGATACATATTTAGTAAAAGTAGAAGATATTAATACAATTGGAGATACTGCAGATAGTATTTCAAAATTTGAAAATGTTGATATAGTTAAATATGGAGAAGGTTCAGTAGAAGAATTAGTTAAAATATTTGATATAGTTAAAAAGATAACATATATAGTAGTAATTGCATTAGTATTAGTAACAGCATTCTTAATAAGTAATACAATTAAAATTACTATTCAATCTAGAAAAAGAGAAATTGAAATTAGAAGACTTGTTGGAGCAAGTAATGCATTTATTAAACAACCATTCTTCTTTGAAGGTATTATCTTAGGATTTATTGGTGCATTTTTACCAGTAATAATTTGTTGTGTTGGATATAATTATTTATATCAAAAATTAGGTGGTCAATTATTTACAGCAATAATACCTTTAGTAAAACCAAGTAGTTTAATATATGTTGTTGTGCTTGTACTAATTGCTTTAGGAGTTTTAGTCGGAGCATTTGGTAGTTATAGAGCAGTAAGGAAACATTTGAAAATATGAAAAAAGTATTAAAAACATTGTTAATAAGTTGTTTATTTATTGGTATTAGTAATATAAATGCAGATACTTTAAAAGAATTAAAAGATCAACTTGCAAAAGATGAAGCAGAAAAAGCATCAATAATAGAAAGACAAAAAAATATTCAAAAAAATATAGCTTCTGCTAAAAATGAAATATCAGGATTAGAAGCAGATATTGAAAAATATGAAGAAGAAATAGATGCAACATTAAAAGAAATAGATGAACTAAATATCAAAATAGATGAAAAAAATAAAGAGATAGATAATTTAGTATCATTTTTACAAGTATCTAATGGTGATAATGTTTATTTAGAATATGTTTTTCAAGCTAAATCATTTACTGATTTTATATATAGAAGTGCTATTGTAGAACAATTAAGTAAATATAATGATGAATTAATTGATGAAATGCAAGATATGATTGAAGAAAATAAACAATTAGAAAAAGATTTACAACAAAAAATAACATCAAGTGAAAATACAATTAATGAATTAGATAAAAAATTATCAAATTATAATGTTAGTATAAAAGATCTACAAAATGCACATACAGATATTGAAGAAGAAATTGCAGATAGAAAGAAAACAATTGCATATTATGAAAGTGTATATAAAGAAAATGGTTGTAAAGAAACAGAAGAAATGACAGCTTGTTTAACTCATGGTATTAGCTCATCTGGTTTTGTAAGACCAACAACTAAAGGTACAATATCTAGTGAATGGGGATATAGAACTTGTCCTATTCATGGAAAAGAATTACATAGTGGAATAGATATAGCAGTTTCAATGGGAACACCAGTATATGCTGCTTCTGCTGGAATTGTAGTAGGTATTACTAGAAAATCTAGTTGTGGTGGTAATATAGTTACAGTTTTACACAATATTAAAGGAACATCTTATAGAACAAGATATATGCATTTATCTTCTATTAGTGTAAGTATGGGAGATTATGTAAGTATAAATACAGAAATTGGTAAAAGTGGAGGTGGCGGATACACCTTAAAGAAAAATGGTGGGTGGGATACATGTTCAACTGGAGCACATTTACACTTTATGGTAATGAAAGGCTCTGATGGAAGTACAACATTAAATCCTAGAAACTTTGTCAAATTCCCAGCTAAAAATGGAAGTTTTTCAAGTAGATGGTAGCATCTACTTTTTTTTCTTTTAAAAAATAGTATAATAAAAATGAAAGAGGTTTATTATGTCATTTACATCAAATATTAAAAATGAAATTAGTAATATAGAATATGGTCCATCAGAAAAAATGTCTGAATTATGTGCCATATTAAATATTGGAGTAAAAATATATGATGATAGATTTGAAATAATTAGTGAAAATATAAGTGTAGCTAGAAGAATATATAAATTAATAAAAGAAATATATCATGTAGAAATTGATATGGATACAAATGAAATAAATAGTCTTAGAAAAAATAAATTAGTAACACTTATAGTAAAAGATAAAAAAGACTTAATATTAAATGATTTATCAATAATAAAAGATAATAAAAGAGAGTATATACCATCTATGTATTTAGTTGATGAAATTAAAGATAAACAAGCATATTTGCGTGGT
Organism: uncultured Bacilli bacterium; assembly: GCA_947628985.1. Taxonomy (GTDB): domain Bacteria; phylum Bacillota_I; class Bacilli_A; order RF39; family UBA660; genus CAG-1000. The sequence goes on from CANRCA010000028.1 coordinate 9,003, forward strand.
GTTTTTATGATGTGTGGAAGTATTAATGATCCAAAAACTAGTAGATATCATGCTGAATTTGTTATATCTAATTTAGAAACTGCTGACTTTGTAAATGATTTATTAAATGAACTTGGTTTTAGAAGTAAAGTAATAAAAAGAGATAAAAATTATATGGTATATATTAAAGAAGCAGAAAGAATAAGTGATTTTATTAAAATGTTAAATGCTACAACTTCATTATTTTATTATGAAGATATTAGAATATATAGAGATCATAAAAATATGACAAATAGACTTAATAATTGTGAACAAGCAAATGTTGATAAAAGTATAAATGCATCTCAAGAACAATTAGAATTAATAAAAAAATTAAAAGAAATTAAAGATTTTGATTTATTAGATGATAAAATAAAAGAAATATGTATATATAGAGAAAAATATCCTGAAAGTTCCATGTCAGAACTTGCAGAAATAATAAGTATAGAAACAGAAAAACCAATAACTAAAAGTGGTATTAATCATAGATTTAGAAAGATAAAAGAAATTATAAATGAATCTAAGAATTAATTATCTATTATTTTATCAATAAGACCATATTCTAAAGCTTCTTTTGGATCCATATAATAATCTCTTGATGTATCTTTTTCAATTTTATTAAGAGTTTTACCTGTATTTTTAGCAAGTATTTTATTTAATTTACTTCTAAGTTTTATAATTCTATCAGCAACAATTTTAATTTCTGTTGCTTGACCACTAGCACCTCCAAGAGGTTCATGTATCATTATTTCAGTATTTGGAAGAGAATATCTTTTATCCCCACTTGATAAGAGAAAAGCTCCCATTGAAGCACAAAGACCAATACCAATTGTTATGATATCGCTTTTTACATAGTTCATAGTATCATATATGGCAAGTCCAGCAGTAATACTACCTCCAGGAGAATTTATATAAATATAAATATCTTCATTATTTATAGAATCTAAATATAAAAGTTCACTTACTACTAAATTAGCAAGACTATCATTAATTTCACCTTCAATAAAAATAATTCTATTAGTAAGAAGTTTTGAATAAATATCAAAAACTTTATTATCATTTTCTAATATATAAGGAATATGCATTTATATCACCTAATAATATTTTAATTAAATATTTATGATATTATTCATATTTTTTTATTAATTTTAATACCAAAAAAATTAAAAATTTTTTCTTTTTTTATAATTAAATTTCATTATATTAAAATAGTAAATAATAATATTATTTAAATAAAAAAATTCACAAACCCTCTTGATATATATTATATATATATGCTAAAATTGGAGTGTAAAAATAGAAGAGAGGTATTATAAATGAAAAAGAAAAAAGGATTTACGTTAGTAGAATTATTAGCAGTAATAGCAATATTAGCAATACTAGTATTAATAGCACTACCAAATATATTAAATTTATATAGGAATGCAAGAGAAAATACATTTGTTGATGAAGTACAAAATATAGTAAGAACAGCACAACAAAAATATATAGAAGATTCAATGAATAATAAAAATGTGACTTGTTATGATTCAAAAACTAATTCATTAGATATAGATGCAAAATCAAGCTTAAAATATAAAGTAGAATTATCTCAAGATGGTAAAATAACAAGTATAGAAGTATTAGATAATAATTACCAATTAATAAAAACAAATGGAACAGATATAAAAAGAGATGATATAGGAAATAGTAAAAGTAATAAAACAATAAAAAGTGAAGCAAGACAAGAAGGAACAGGTTTAACAGCATGTGATGGAAGTACAATAGAAGAAGGAGAAAAAGTAGAAGAGCCAAAAGAAAAATATGTAGATAGTGAATTACATGGAGCAGATCCAGTACTAGGAACAGGAATGTTACCAGTAATGTTATCAGATACAGGAGTAGCAACATATGCACATGATTATGATGAATGGTATAATTATAAAAATAAAGAGTGGGCAAATGCAGTAATACTAGTAGATAATCCAAGTAATCCAAATTATAAAGCAGGAGATACAATATTAGAATCAGACATAAGAGCATATTTTGTATGGATACCAAAATATAAATATAAACTATTCAATATGGGAAATTACACAGAATTAGAAAGTAGTCAACCAGAAAGTCAGGTACAAGAAATAGATATTGTATTTGGAACAGAAACAACAGGAGAAGAAGAAGGAGAATGTAAAACACCAATGGAGAGTGGACTATCAAAAGCAAGTGATGCAACAAAAGAATGTCAAAAAGATGATTATATGACACATCCAGCATTTTTAAGTATACCATCAAATGGATTCTGGGTAGGTAAGTTTGAAATGTGATATAATCAAAATGAAAATATAAGTAATCCAATAACAACAGAAAACATATCAACATGGAGTACAGCAAATGCACAAAAAACAGAAAGTTATGCAAGTACATTATCAAATAAAATAATAGTAAAACCAAATGTGTATTCATGGAGAAATCAAATAGTTGCAACATTCTTCCAAACTGCATATAATTTTAATAGAATATTAGATAGTCATATGATGAAGAATACAGAATGGGGAGCAGTAGCACTTCTATCATATTCAAAATATGGAATAAAAAATGAAGTAAGAATAAATAACAATAGTAATTATCTTACAGGTTATGCTGCAGATACAAAAGATGCTGCTTCAAGTGCTACAACAAATAAGCAATGGAATACCACTACTGGATATACTGCATCAACAACAGGAAATATAAGTGGTGTGTATGATATGAGTGGTGGTGCTTCTGAATATATGGCATCGTATATGCAAGATAATCCATTAGATAGTGGAATGGATGACATAGTAACAAATGATACTTATTCAAAATATATAGATAAATATTCATCATCTAGTACAGATACATCATATAAATATAGAATACTAGGAGATGCAACAGGAGAGTTAGGACCATTCTGGAATAATAGATACTATCAAAGTACATGGTTTGCTGACCGCGCGGTCTTCGTTGTCTCTACTTTCCCTTGGTTCGGTCGTGGAGGCAACTACAGCTACACTACTCCTGCTGGTCAGTTCGACTTCGATAGGGGCACTGGTGCTGCTTTCACTGGCCACGCCCGTTTGGTTCTAAAGCCTTAACTCTTTTGCTTTCGTCCAACCAGCCACCTCTTTTTTAAAGTGGCTGGTTGGC
>CANRCA010000029.1 GCA_947628985.1 uncultured Bacilli bacterium
GGTGGACCTTGTAGGACTCGAACCTACAACCGCCCGGTTATGAGCCGGATGCTCTAACCAATTGAGCTAAAGGTCCATCGCTAATTAATAATATCATAAAAGAAATTAATTTTCAACATTTTTTAATAAAAACTGTTTAAAATTTTAATTTTTGAGATATATTATTTATATAGGGTAGGTAATTAAAATGATATTTATTAAATATAAGAAAAATTTTTTTATCTTTTTAATTTTAAATTTTATATTACTTATTGTATTATTTTTAATAGTAAATTTATTTTATAAAGAAAAAACAAAAGAATATAAATTTGTAGAAACATCAATAATTGAATTTAATGATGAAGACTCAAATGTATATGTAGAATATCCTAGATTTAAAAATGATAAAGTAAATAATATAATTACAAATATATTATATAGTTATATAACTGATTTTAGAAATAATAAAACTAAAAATAAAAAATTAGATATCAATTATGAATTATACTACATTAAAAATTTTGTAAATATCACTTTTAATATATCAAACACTTTAACTGATATAAAAAATAAAAATATATTAATTGATTTAAAAGAAGGAAAATTATCTTATATTAGTTCTATATTTGATGAAGAATACTTATCAAGTGAAATAAATGATTTAGTATATTATAAATATTCAAAAGATATATATGATAAAATTAAAAAAGAAACTATTAATAATTTTACTTATATAATAAACGAAGATAAAATAGATGTTTATTTTAATAATTTAAAATTTGATAATATTGATTATATACCAAATGTATCAATTATATTAAATCAAAATGTATCTAGTTATAATATTGATACTAATGAAAATAAAAAATATATAGCATTTACTTACGATGATGGCCCATCAGAATATACAAGTGATTTATTAAAAACATTAGAATTAAATAATTCAACTGCCACATTTTTTATGATAGGTAATAGAATGAAATATAATAAAGATGTTGTATTAGAAATAGAAAACTCTAATAGTGAAATAGGATCACATTCGTATTCTCATAAAGATTTAGTAAGTTTATCTAATGATGAATTAAATAATGAAATAAATTCTATTAATATTATTTATAATCAAATTACTTCAAATAATATAAAATATTTAAGACCACCATATGGAAGATATAATGATAAAATTAAATCATTAGGTTATAAAATAGTTTTATGGAATATAGATACTAAAGATTGGTTAGTAAGAGATAGCGAAAAAATATATAATAATGTAATTAAAAATGCATGTGATGGATGTATTGTACTTATGCATGATATATATCCAGAAACAATAGAAGCAACTAAAAAATTAATACCTTCTTTAAATGAAATGGGTTATGAAATAGTCAGTATATCTAATTTAATAAAATATAAAAAAATAAATATAAATAATTTAGATGTTATTAGTAATTTAAAGTAACATCTTTTTATTTTTTTATTAATTTTACTTTATTTTTATAAAAATTTATGCTATACTCTTTATTGAAATTATTAAGGCCTGCTAGCTCAGTTGGTAGAGCAACCGACTCTTAATCGGTGGGTCTAGGGTTCGAATCCCTAGCAGGCCACCAAAAAGATAATAACTCAAAACATTTTGAGTAAAATAGAAAACGTACTTGATAAAAGTGCGTTTTTATGTTATTATGAATATGTCAAGGAAACTTGCATAAAATAAAAAAGGGAACATTCAGTATTCTCAAGTTGAATGTCTACCCAATTAATATTGTTTAGACATTTAATTCAATGAAGAATTAAGTGTCATTTTTTTATTACTACTATCATAATGATAAGGAGAAATAAAACGATAGTAATGAGCTTTAAAACTTTTATTATAAAAGTTTTAGTTTTCACTTTATCAAACCTATAAATATTGGAGGTAGACACTCAACAACTGATATTCCCTATAAAAATCATACTATCAATTAAATATAAAAACAAGCGAACAAATAAAAAAATATAATAATTTTATAAAATTACTATATATTGTATTACTAACTATAATTACTTGTAATAAAAACTATTTGATTATAATAATTGATATTTATACTAAATTGTGGTAAAATATAGAAAGTTTTTTTGGGGGTTATAAAATGGAGAGAATTATATATAAAAAGAATAAAAATGTAATAGTATATAGAAATATAGATGAACCAAATTATATATATAAAAAATATTTAGCAAAATCTGATTATTATCCTTCTAGTTATGATCTAGAACTTAAAAGAACTAAATTACTTGATACAATGAATAAAAAAGATTGGCCTAAATTTATTATAAGACCAATAGAAGTAGATGAAGTACATAATGAACATTTAATAACTAAATATCCATATATTGAAGGAATAGAACTTTCTAAATATTTAGCTATTAAAGATATGAGTTTAATAGAATGTGCTTATTTAATTAAAAATCTTGAAGATAAAGTAATGAAATCATCAAATTATGTAGTTCCTGACATTTCAAATATTAATAATTTAATGATAACAAAAATAAATAATAAAATAGATTTTATTGTTATAGATCCAGATGATGTACAATTTGATAATTATGTACCATTTTGTGTATCTTCTACAGTAGCTCCTTGCTTTCAAGAAGAAAAAACTACTAGAGGAATGAAAAAATGTTTAAATGGAAAACAATTTAATAAGCAATTAGATATAAGAAGTATGTATGGTATTTTATATGCTATATTTAATGGAGAAGATTATTTTTATCCTTTTTTATATGAAAGACAACATTATATAGAATATGAAAAATTACTAGAATCATTAGGTATTCCAGAAGATAGTTCTTTATATAGAAAAACATTAAATACATTAAATAACAATATAGAAAATGAGACAATTGGAGATTCAATATATGAATTAATAGAAGATGGATATACATTTAATACTTATGATATAAATGAACATGGATATCAACATAAATTAATAAAAAAATAACACGATAATCTAATCGTGTTTTAACTTGCTAGAACTGAAATTATTAATGTAAATACACTTAGTACCATTGCAATTAACATAGTCCATGCTATAATTTTTTTTGAAATATTTTTATTCTTCTTTTTCTTTGCCATTTTAATACCTCAATAAAATTATAATATAAAAGTCATAAAAAATAAAGATGAAAATATAATTTATTATGAAAATAATTAAAAGCAGAATTTTTAAAATATTAGTATCATTATTCATAGTAGGTATTCTTTTAGGAATTATAAGTTATATATTAATTGGAACAAATAATAATAGTATTATTAATTATTTTTCTTTAATTAATAATGGTAATTTTGATTATTTGAGTAGTTTAATTAATTCACTTTCATATAATATAAAATATGCTTTTATTATATGGAGTGTAGGTATAATTTGTTTTTTAACTTTTTTAGTACCAATTATTATTATTTTTAGAGGTATTTCATTAGGATTTATGATAACTTCTATAATAGTTAATTTTGGTATTAAAGGAATTATTTTATCATTAATTATTATTTTTCCATGTATTTTAATTAATGAACTTATTTATATGTTACTTAGTTATTATTCAATTAATTTTTCTTTAAAAAGTATTAATGCTATTAGATATAATAAATCTATTAATTTAAGAAGTTTTGTAAAAAATTATTTATATATTTTTATAATATTTTTATTTATTTTAATTTTAAGTAGTTTATTTGAAATATATATTAGTTCAAATCTAATTAAATTTGTAGTATAATATCCTTGTTGAAAGGAATATATTATGAGAGTAGTAGTAGGTATGAGTGGTGGAGTAGATTCAGCAGTATCAGCATATTTATTAAAAAAAGAAGGTTATGATGTTGTTGGACTATTTATGAAAAATTGGGATTCTAATATTAATAATGATAAAGAAGGTATTACTGATGGAGTATGTCCTCAAGAACTTGACTATAGAGATGCTAAAAATGTATGTGATGAGTTATGTATACCTTTATATAGAGTAGATTTTATAAAAGAATATTGGGATGATGTATTTAAATATTTTTTAGATGAACTACAAAGGGGTAGAACACCTAATCCTGATATTATGTGTAATAAATATATTAAATTTGATTTATTTAAAAAAGAAGCAAAAAAACTTGGAGCTGATAAAATAGCAACTGGTCATTATGCTAGATTAGAAAATGGAAGACTATTAAGAGGAGTAGACTCAAATAAAGATCAAACTTACTTTTTATCTCAAGTATCAAAGACTCAATTAGAAGATGTATTATTTCCAGTTGGTAATTTAAATAAAAGTGAAGTAAGAAAAATAGCTAAAGAAAATAATATTCCTGTTTATGATAAAAAAGATTCTACTGGTATTTGTTTTATTGGAGAAAGACATTATCAAGAATTTGTAGCAAATTATTTAAAAGGTAAAGAAGGTAATATTATTGATGTTGAAACTAAAAAAGTAGTAGGTAAACATAAAGGTCTTATGAATTATACAATAGGTCAAAGAAGAAATGTAGGACTAAGTGGAGATGATAAAAGACATTATGTTTGTGGTAAAGATTCAAAAGAAAATGTATTATATGTAGCTTATGGAGAAGATTCAAAATATTTATTGAGTGATTCATGTATAGTTGAAAATATGAATTATATTTCAGATAAAAGACCTACAAAAGCAACTGCTAAATTTAGATATAGAAGTGAAGATATTGATGTAGATATTGAATATTTAGATGAAAATCATATTAAAGTAAATTATAAAGATGGTAAAGCTGTTACTCCAGGACAAGCATGTGTAATTTATTTAGGTGAAGAATGCTTAATGGGAGGTATAATTAAACAAGTATTTAAAGATGGAAAGGAACTTTGGTATTTAAAATAAAAATCATAGAATAATTTAAAATTTATGATTTTTTAATTTAGTATTTATATTAAAAATATATTAATTATGATATAATGCTAGTAGAATTTATTTACTTAAAAAAAAGACTGCCAAAGCAGTCGTACACATAAGTGTCTTTTAGGGTTTAACCTTTATTTTAACTCTGTATGTCATCTTAAATGGTATTAAGACAAGTAAATAGTAGCATAAATAAGGAGGAATTGTCAAGTGGAAAACAAAAAATATAATATAGGCCTTGATATAGGTACAACATCAGTTGGATGGGCAGTTGTTGAAAGTGATACTTCTAAAATAATAAAAAAAGGAAAAAATAGAAAATCCTTATGGGGAGTAAGATTATTTGAAGAAGCAACAACAGCAGAAGAAAGAAGAAATTATAGAAGTTCAAGAAGAAGATATGAAAGAAGAAAACAAAGAATAGGTTTATTGCAAGATGAATTTAAGGAAGAAATTAATAAAGTAGATTCAAACTTTTTTAAAAAATTACAACAATCTAAATATCATAAAAATGATAAAGAAAATAAAACTATTACAATTAATAATGAAGAAAAAAATTATTATAAACAATTATTTGGTATGAATAGTGGTGAATATAAAACAATATATCATTTAAGAAATGAACTAATTAATTGTAAAGATAAAAAAGATATAAGACTTATATATCTAGCAATACACCATATAATAAAATATAGAGGTAATTTCTTATATAATAAAAAATCATTTAATGTTAATGATTTAAATATTAAAGATAAATTAATATCAATTTTTAATAGTATTTCTTCTTCTAATTTTGATGATATTGAAAGTATAATTGATTTTAATGAATTTGAAAAAATTATATTAATTCCATCTAAAAATGATGTAAAAATTAAAATTAAAGAATTATTAGAAAATATATTTGGTAAAGATTTTACTAATAATTTTTCAAAACTAATAGTTGGTAATAAATTTAGTATTTCAAAACTTTTGAATATTGAAAGTGAAAATGATATAGAAATTAATTTTGAAAATAATTCATTTGATGAAAAATATGACGATATATGTAATCTTTGCTCTGATAAAATAGAAATATTAAATGAATTAAAAGAATTATATGATATGATTTTTTTAAAAAAATTATTTAAAGGAAATGATAATTTAAATATTTCTTCACTAATGATTGATAAATATAATACTCATCATGAAGATTTACAATTTTTAAAAGAAGTATTTAAAACAAATAAAAAAGAATATTATAAATTTTTTAAAACTAGTAAAGATGGATTAAATTTATGCGAATATGATAAATATATTAAAAATAATATAGATTATGATACATTTATAAATGAAATTAATAAGGTATTACCACAATTATTAGAAACTAAAAATGATAATAATCTAACTCAAAAATATATAAATAAAATTAAACCAAGAATTGAAAACAAAGAATTTTTACCAAAAATTACTTCAGTAGATAATGGAAGATATCCATATCAATTAAATAAAGAAGAATTAATTAAAATAATTGAAAATCAAGGAAAATATTATAGTTTTTTATTAAATAAAACAAATGATAATGAATATAAATTAGTAAAATTATTAGAATTTAGAATTCCTTATTATGTAGGACCATTAAATGAAAATAGTAGTTTTGCTTGGCTTAAAAGAAATATAGAAAATGTTAAAATTACTCCTTATAATTTTGATGAAGTAATTGATAAAGAAAATACTGCAGAACAATTTATTAAAAGAATGATATCTCATTGTACATATTTACTAAATGAATATGCACTTGCTAATAATTCTATTCTGTATTCTAAGTTTAAAGTATTAAATGAACTAAAACAAATTCAAATAAATTCAGAAAAATTAACTATTGATATGCAACATAAAATATTTAATGAATTATTTTTAACTACAAGTGGTACAATTACAGATACTAAATTTAAAAATTATTTAAATACTTTAAAAGATTATGCAATGTATGATGGTTACTTTAATATTACAGGTTATTCAGCAGATAAAAAATTTGCTAATAATATGCAATCATATATAGACTTTTTTGGAGAAAATGGAATATTTAATAATACAAATTATACAGAAGAAGATGCAGAAACTATAATTGAATGGATTACTATATTTGAAGATAAAGATATATTAAAAACTAAAATAGAAAAAACTTTTCCAAATTTGAATGATAATCAAATAAAGAAAATTATAAATAAAAAATATAAAGGTTGGGGAAGTTTATCAAAAAAATTATTATTAGATTTAACAGTACTAGATAAAAAAACTAATACATATAAATCAATAATGGATTTAATGTATGAAACAAAATATAATTTTATGCAAATAATAAATGATGAAAAATATAATTTTGAAAGTCTTATAAATAAAGAAAATAATATATCAAATATAAATAAATTAGATTATGAAATGTTAGTTTCACCTTTAGCAACTTCTCCTGCTAATAAAAGGGGTATATGGCAAGCACTAAAAGTATTAGATGAAATAATTAATTATATGGGATATGAACCAGAAAATATAATTATTGAAACAGCAAAATCAGATGATATTAAACAAAGAAAAGATGATAGAAAAAATTATTTATTAAAAATTTATGAATCATGTAAAGAATCAATTAATGAATATAATAAATTACATAATGAATTAAAATCATTAGAAAAAATTGATACAGAAAAACTTTTTCTATATTTTATTCAAGAAGGTAAATGTTTATACTCAGGACGTCCATTAAATATTGAAAATTTAAATGAATATGAAGTTGATCATATACTTCCAAGAACACTTATTAAAGATGATTCAATTGATAATAAAGCACTAGTTTATAGAGAATGTAATCAAAATAAAGGAGCTAGCTTAATATTACCAAATGAATATAGATGCAAAGAAAGAATAGAGTGGTGGCAACATCTTAAAAATATTGAATTAATTACTGCTAAAAAATATAATAGATTAATTAGATATGAATATAAAGAAGAAGAAATAATGGGATTCATTAATAGACAATTAGTAGAAACAAGACAAATTACAAAACATGTCACAAATATAATAAATAATTTATATAAAAATACAAATGTAATTTATATAAAAGCAAATATATCACATAATTATAGAGAAAAATATGAATTATTTAAATTTAGAGAACTTAATGATTATCATCATGCTCATGATGCATATTTAGCAGCAGTATTAGGATATTACAATGAAAAATATATAAAATTTAAAATTAATAATGATATTTTAAAAGATATTGTAAGCGAATTATTTAAAGCAAAAAACTATAAAAGTTTAAAATATGGTTTTATAATTAATAGTTTAGATAATGAAGTAGCAAATATATTGAATGAAAAATATCATTACTTCTTTGATAATAAGACAGGTGAATTATTATTTGATACAGAAAAATTTAATAAACTAGTAGAAAATACTTTATATAGAAATGATATATTAATTAGTAAAAAAACAGAAATTAGAACAGGACAATTATTTAAAGAAAAAATATATAAACATAATGATAGTAAAATAAATTCTGCTATTCCAATTGCAAAAAATATGCCACCTAAAATATATGGATTTTATACTAATATGAACTTTAGTTATTTATCTTTAATTAAAATACAAGATAAACAATATTTAATAGGAATTCCAGTTATGATTAAAACTAAAAATCAATATTTAAAATATATTGCAAATAATTACAAAACTGATATTAATAATATCAAAATAATAAAAGAAAAAATTCCTTTTAATATAGAAACTATATATAAAGATCATAAAGTTTTAATTACAGGTGCTAATGAATTAATGAATAATGAACAATTAATAATTAAAAAAGAGCTTTTAAAAAAATGGAAATATACATTAAATTTAATTTTTAATAATAAACCATTACCATTAATAGAAAAAGTTCCAGTTTTAACAAAAGAAGAATTAAATTTAGAATTAAATGAAATTATAAATTATTTAATTAATAAAAGTAATAGATATCCTTTATATAAAGATAAATTAAATAAAATTAAAAATATTGGTAAAATTTATGATTTAGATATTGAAGAAAAAGCAAAAACTATAAAAAATATATTTGTAATGTTACAAGCAAGTAAAACAAATGCTAATTTAGAAAATATTGGTTTAACTGTGAGAGAGGGAAGACTTAATTTTAACAACATAGAACATTCTGTATTAATATATAAATCAACTACTGGTATAAAGGAAAAAATATATGAGTTTTAGAACTGTTGTAATTACTAATCAATCAAAAATAAGTTATAAAAACAGATTTTTGGTAGTTAAAAAAAATAATGATGAAAAATATGTTCATTTATCTGAAATAGATACAGTTATTGTAGATTCCATATCTGTATCTATTTCAACTTATTTATTAAAAGAATTAGCTAATAATAAAATAAATATTATATTTTGTGATGAAAAACATAATCCTTTTGGTGAATTATCTTCATATTATTCTAGTTATAATAGTAGTAAAAAAATACAAGCACAAATAAATTGGACACAAATAAATAAAGATAAATTATGGCAAAAAATAGTTAAAAATAAAATAACTAATCAAGCATTACTTTTAAATAAAATTAAATCTGATAAATATAATCTATTAATAAATTATTTAGATGAAGTATCTTTAGGAGATAAAACTAATAGAGAAGGGCACTCTGCTAAAGTTTATTTTAATGCACTTTTTGGAAAAAATTTTAATAGAAATGATAATAATAAAATTAATTCTGCTTTAAATTATGGATATTCAATGTTATTATCATATATAAATAAGGAAGTTGTATCTAATGGATATTTAACTCAATTAGGTATTCACCATAAAAATGAATTTAATAATTTTAATTTGTCTTGTGATTTAATGGAACCATTTAGAGTATTAATAGATAATTTTGTTTATTATAATATTGATAGAGAATTTAATAGTGATTATAAAATTGATCTTATTAATATTTTAAATACAAAATATAATTATAATCAAAAAAATTATACTTTAAAAGATATAATTAAATTATATGTAAAAAATACATTAGAAATAATGAATAATATTGATGATTATGAAGGATTTTATTTTTATGAGGGATAGATTTATGAGAACAATTGTATTTTTTGATTTACCAAATATTTATATAAAGGATAAAAGAAATTATTTAAAATTTAGAAAATATCTCTTAAATGAAGGTTTTATTATGATGCAAGAATCTGTTTATTCTAAAATAATTTTAAATAGCCAACAATCAGATTTACTATTAGAAAGAATAAAAAAGAATGCACCTAATAAAGGAATAATTCAAACTTTAACTATTACAGAAAAACAATATTCAAATATTAAATATATTATTGGCAAACAAAATACAAAATTATAGATAGTGAGGATAAATTAATAATACTATGAAAATAAGTGTTGATTATTTAGAAAACGATATTGAATTTATTGATGGATATGTAAATGTGATAGAAATTGAAAATAAAGAATATTTTTATAGAATAGTAAATGATTTTTATAATTTAGATATAAAAGAATTATCAAACAATATAAAATTATTTGATAATCTAAACGAAATAAATACTTTAAATAAATTCAATATAATTTTAAATTATTTTAATTTTGATTTTGAATTAAAAAAATACAATAATGATCTTATTAAATATTTAATAAATGAAATAAATGATAAAGAAAAAAATGAAATAATAAAACAATACAATTTATTGAATCAAAAAATAAATAAAACTATTAATCAATTCGAGCTTCCACTATTAATAAATAATGATAATGATATTAATAACATACTTAAAAATGCTAAAATTACAATAAATAATAATACCGAATTATTAAATAATTTACTTTTATTAATAGATTTAGAAAATATATTAAATATTAATAGAATTTTAATTTTTATAAACTTAAAACAATATTTAAATAAAGTAGAATTAGAAGAATTATATAAATATTCTATTTATAATAATATAAAAATAATATTAATAGATTCACAATGCTATAAAGATATTTTAAAATATGAATATAAATATATTATTGATAGCAATTTAGATGAATTTATGATAAGATATAATTAGATGAGATACAAAAATCATTTAAGTATATATTTGTATGGTATAACATATACTAAAACTTCATTTTTGAGGTTTTAGATGTATGTCATCTTAAATGGTATTAAAACACCGTGTAAACCACCCCAACCAAATTGGTGGTTTTAGATGTATGTCATCTTAAATGGTATTAAAACAGCAACATATAAATCTAATACTTCATTTACGTTTTAGATGTATGTCATCTTAAATGGTATTAAAACACACTAATATAGTAAATGGTGGTGATGTAAAGTTTTAGATGTATGTCATCTTAAATGGTATTAAAACCCTGTAGTCTTTAATACCCCCACTTGTCTTGTTTTAGATGTATGTCATCTTAAATGGTATTAAAACTATAGAAAATAACTTAAATATTACTATTAGGTTTTAGATGTATGTCATCTTAAATGGTATTAAAACATTTATTTTTGATATTATTAAATAGAAAGTGTTTTAGATGTATGTCATCTTAAATGGTATTAAAACATTTTGAAATTTTGACCTCCACCCCAGTTTGTTTTAGATGTATGTCATCTTAAATGGTATTAAAACGTGATGAAGTAAATGAAGAATAGTAAATATGTTTTAGATGTATGTCATCTTAAATGGTATTAAAACAAATGCTAATAATTATGCTTGGGAACTTATGTTTTAGATGTATGTCATCTTAAATGGTATTAAAACATCTTTTAGTGCATCATTGTTACAAAGTTTGTTTTAGATGTATGTCATCTTAAATGGTATTAAAACGGATTGGACTTGTGAAGAATGTGGTAGATTGTTTTAGATGTATGTCATCTTAAATGGTATTAAAACGTTGTTAATGATACTATAAGAATGTACAAAAAGTGGAAAATAAAAATGTACAAAATTGTACATAAGATCCACAAAGTGCATTCTTTTTTGATACAATAAACTCCAGAAATGGAGGTGAAAAAAAGAATGGCTAATTTGAAAGGAGTGAGGACATGTTTGGAAACATTAAATATGAAACCTAATTATTCAGAATTAGGAAGAATTTATG
>CANRCA010000030.1 GCA_947628985.1 uncultured Bacilli bacterium
TTACTAATATTAAACTTACTATTACTATACTTACTGTTACTTCTATTAATGTAAATCCTTTTTTATTCATATATATATACCTCTATTTTCCACCTTAAATTTTACTATATATATATATATTGCAAGGGGGTTGAGGTGTTTTTATATATGAAAAAAGATTTAGAATTAACTAAATCTCAATTATCTGAATTACTATAAATTTTTTAATATTTTTATATTGTTTGTTATATCTTGATGAATGAATGAAGCTGAAACTAACATATCTACTCCTGCTTCTTTACATAAAAGTCCTGTTTCAGAATTTATTCCACCATCTACTGATATAATAGTTTTAACATTTTGATTTAAAATTTCTTCTTTTAACTCTTTTATTTTATTTACACTATTTTCAATAAATGTTTGCCCACTTTTACCAGGATATACACTCATAATTAATACTTCATCAATATCTTTTAAATAAGGAAATAAAACTTTTACATCAGTATCTGGACATATAGAAATACCAACTTTTAAACCATAATTTTTTATATAATCTATTACTTCTTTAATATTTTTAACTGCTTCATAATGAAAAATTATATATTCTGTATTTAATAAAGCATATTCATCAATATATTTTAAAGGATTATTAACCATTAAATGAACATCTAATGGAATATTAGAATAACTAATTATTTTTTTAACTTCACTTATAGTCCAAGTTTTATTTTCTACAAATTTTCCATCCATTATATCTAAATGTATATAATCAGCAGATGAATCATTTAATTTTTTTACTATATCCTGTGGTTTTATACTATTTGATAGTATTGATACGCTTACTTTCATTACTTATCTCCTCATTAAATTTAACATAATTATTATATCTCCATTCTGGTATTTTACCAGAATTTACTAGTTTCTTTACTTCACAACCTTCTTCTTTAATATGATTACAACTATTATATTTACATGATACATTAAAGTCTTTATAAAACTTTTTAATATCTCTATCATTTATATTCAATTCAAGAGCACTAAATCCAGGAGTATCCGCTATTAATCCATCATTTATTTTTAATAATTCAACTAATCTTGTTGTATGTTTTCCTCTTCCTAAAGATAAAGATACTTCACCTGTTTTTAATTTTAAAGATGAATCTATTTTATTTAATAAAGTTGATTTACCAGCACCTGTTTGTCCACATAATGCTACTACTGAATTTTTAAATTCTTTTTTTATTGATTTTACATCTTTATTATAATAAACTTTAATATTTAATTTTTTATAATAATTAACATATTTTTTTATATTTAATTTATCTTTAAAATTTAATAAATCAGTTTTAGTAATTACAATAATAGGTTCAATATTATTAGAATAAGCAATAAGTAAAAATTTATCTATTAAATACGTAGAAAAAGAAGGAATTTTAGTACTCATAACTATTAATAGTTTATCAATATTAGCTATTAATGGTCTTATTAAGTAATTCTTTCTTTCTTCTACTTTTTCTATAGTTTTATTATTTATATCTACTATTACATTATCTCCAACTACTGGATTTATATTTTCATTTCTTAATTTTCCTCTAGTTTTTGTATCTATAATAGTATCATTTTCTAAAAGAACTTTATGAATTGATGCATTAATTGATATTATTTTTCCTTTCATAAAATATTATTCTACCTCATCTACATTTCCATCATCAATTGTTGTTTCATCATCTACTGGTTCATCATCTAATTGTGGTGGAATTGTAACAGTAATTACTAAACTAGCTCCTGGTGTAACAACAGAATCTACTGCTCTATTTTGTTTAATAATTGTACCTTCTTCTAAAGTTGTACTCTCTTCATATCTAACTTCTAATTTTAATTCATGTTTTTCTGCAAATTCTTCTACTTTTTCTACTGTATATCCATCTGTAAAATCAGGATATTTATATTCTATTTCTGGAATAATAATTTTAATTGTTTCTCCTAATTTACTACTTTTACCAGCTTCTGGTTCTGTTCTTAAAACAGCATCTTCTTTTACATTTTTGCCTTCTTCTACTTTTTCTGTTTCAACAACAACATTACAATTACAAGCAGCTTCTATTTTTCCTTTTACTTCTAAATAATTATCTCCAATAAAGTCTTCCATTAAATAGTTACCTGATGCTAGATATAAAATTATTTCTGTTCCAGCTTTTCTTTTTGTTCCTATATCTGGCATTGTTTTAACTACATTTCCTTCTTTAACAGTATCACTTGATACATATTTATATTCACTTGATACTTCAAATCCTTCATCAATTAATGTATTTGTTGCATCTACTACACTCATATTAGATACATCTGGTACTACTTTATTTTTAACTTCACCTTTATTTAAATATATAGTCATTACTACTGTAGTTACTAATACTAATGCAGTAAATATACTTACTAAAATAATTAATAATTTATTTGAACTTTTCTTTTCTTCTAAAAAGTCTTCTTCTACTTCTTCTTTTTTAGTTTCTTTTTTACTTGTTTCTTTTAAAGAAGACAATTCATCATCTAATTTTTTAGTTTCATCTAAATCGTTTTCTGGATATTTATATACATATCTTTCTTCATTAGCCCTTGATTCATCTAATGCAGTTTTTAAGTCTTCATGCATAGCTCTAGCATCACTATATCTATTTTTAGGATTTTTAGCTGTTGCTTTTATAATAACATTTTCTATTGATTGTGGAATAGATGGATCTATTTTTCTAACAGAAGGTAATGGTTCTTTTAAATGTTTTAATGCTATTTCTACTGCATTATCTCCTTTATATGGAACTAGTCCTGTTAGTAATTCATACATCATTATTCCCATTGAATAAATGTCACTTCTAATTGTAGAACCTTTTCCTTGTGCTTGTTCTGGAGGTAAATAATGTACTGTTCCCATAACTGAATTTGTTTGAGTAAGTTGTGTTGAATTTAATGCCATTGAAACACCAAAATCAGTAATTTTAATCATACCATTTGAAAGTATCATTATATTTTGAGGTTTTATATCTCTATGAATTATATAAGCATCATGTGCATGTGCCATTCCATCAGTTACTTGTAACATTATATCTACAACTTCTGTTATTGATAGGTGTCCTCTTGATTTTAATACTTGTTTTAATGTTTTACCATCTACATATTCCATAACTATATAATATTGTCCATCATCTTCACCAACATCATACATTTCAACTATATTAGGATGTGATAAACTAGATGCAGATAAAGCTTCTCTTTGAAATCTTCTTACAAATTTTTCATCATTTGCAAGATCTCCTCTTAAAACTTTAACTGCTACATTTCTATCAAGTATAGTATCATGTGCTAAATAAACATTAGCCATTCCACCTTCACCTAAAGTTTTTATTATTTGATATCTATCATTAATTTTTGACCCTTTTACTATCACACTACTCACCACCAAATCTTATACAAGCAATTGATATATTATCGCTACCCCCACGCATATTTGCTTTCATAATCAATTTATTTACTTGTTCTTCTAATTCTATTTCCTTATCATTTAATACTTTTTCTATTTGTTCTACTGTTAACATATTTGTAAGTCCATCACTACATAAAAATATTCCATCTACATCTCTTTCTACATCAAAAATATCCATTTCTATTTCTTCTGCAGCTCCAAGTGCTTTCATCAAAACATTCTTTTGTGGATGTACTCTTGCATCTTCTTCTGATAATTCTCCATTTTCAAGTAATATATTTACTAATGTATGATCTTTTGTTACTTTATATAATTTTCCTTTTTTATATACAAAACCACTTGAATCTCCTATATTTCCAAATAATAAAAAGTCATTTGTAATTATTGAGCACACACATGTTGTACCAAGTCCACTAGCATCTATATGTTCTTCTGCATATTTTAATATTCTAATATTTATTTCATCTATAATTTCTTTTAGCCAAACTACCGCTTCTTCTTTAGTTCCTATACTTGATAGTTCACTAAATCTACGGCTTAACTCATTTACTGCAAGAGAACTTGCTACTTCTCCTGCTTTATGTCCACCCATACCATCTGCTACTACTGCTAAATATTCTTTATTCAAGTTTTCTACAATAGTAACTGAATCTTCATTATGACTTCTAACTTTACCTGGATCTGTTTGATAATATAATTTCATTTTTCACATCCTTCTGCATTTGCACGCAATTGTCCACAAGCAGCAGATAAATTACCGCCCATTTCCTTTCTTATTGTTACATTTATATTATTTGATTTAAGTATATCATAAAATGATTTTATTTTAAAGTCATTACTTCTTTTCATATCAAAATTTGATGTTTCATTATATGGTATTAAATTTACATACATAAGTTTTCCCTTAATTAAATTTGCAAGTTCATAAGCACATTTATCACTATCATTAATACCAGATAGCATTATATATTCTATAGTAACTCTTCTATTTGTTTTTGAAATATAATAATCAAGTGCTTTCATTACTTCTTCTATTTTATATGCTTTATTTACTTTCATTATTCTATTTCTTATTTCATTATTTGGTGCATGTAAACTAATTGCTAAGTTTACACCTGTCCCTAAATCAGCAAATTCATATATTTTTGGTACTAATCCACAAGTAGAAATAGTTAAATGTCTTTGTCCTATATTTAACATTTTATTATTAGTTACTACACTTATAAATCTTTTAATATTTTCAAAATTATCAAATGGTTCTCCTATTCCCATTACAACTATAGAAGATATTCTTACTTTTTCATATTCACTTACACATAAAACTTCTCCTACAAGTTCACTTAATTTTAAATCTCTTACTTTTTTAAGTCTTCCACTTTCACAAAAAGAGCATCCCATATTACATCCAATTTGACTTGATACACATAAAGAATATCCATAATCATGATTCATTAAAACACATTCTATTTTATTATTATCTTTTAGTTTTAATAAATATTTATTAGCAAGTTCACTTTTTTCTACTTTTATAACTTCTAATTCTTCAAAATATATATTTTCATTTAAAAAAGATATAAGTTTTTTACTTAAATTACTCATTAAATTAAAATCTTTAATATTTTTTTCATATACCCATTCTATTATTTGAGTAGCATTATATTTTTTAAATCCATTACTCACTAAAAAATTTTCTAATTCTTCTAATGTAAAATCATAAAAATTCATATTTTCACCTATATCCTTTTTCATTATACCACGAAAAAAGAGAATTTTTATAAAATCTCTTTATTCCATTACTACTTTTATTCTTCTTACTCCTGCAGATGATGATTCTTCTTTAACAATTTTCATATGTGTAAGTTCACTTGTATTTTTAACATGAGGTCCTCCACATATTTCTTTTGAAACATCTCCTATGGTGTATACATAAACTACATCACCATATTTATCACTAAATGTACCTTCTGCTCCACTTTTAAATGCTTCTTCTTTACTCATTTCTTCTTTAATTACATCAATACCTTCATCAATATGTTTATTTACTATATCTTCTACTTTTTTCTTTTCTTCTTCTGTCATTTTATGATCTAGTGGAAAATCAAATCTTAATCTTTCTGGTGTAATATTACATCCTTTTTGATATACACTGCTTCCAAATACTTCTTTTAATGCAGCAAGTGTTAAGTGAGCAAGTGTATGATATTTAGTACTCATTTCACTAGTATCAGCAAGGCCTCCTTTAAATTCACCAGCAGATGCTGTTCTTGATAAATCTTGATGTTCTTTAAATTTTTGATTAAATCCATCTACATCTACTTTTAAATTCTTTTCTTCTGCCATTTCCATAGTAAATTCAAGTGGGAAGCCAAATGTATCAAACAATTTAAATGCATTTGTTCCATCAATAGTATCTCCTTCTAAATTAGATACTACTTTATTAAACATTTTAACTCCACTATTTAATGTTTTATTAAATTTAGTTTCTTCTTCTTCAAGTCCTTTTATAATAGCATCTTTATTTTTTAATAATTCATTGTATTCATCTTTATAATAATCAATTACTATATTAGCAAGATCAGCTAAAATTGAATTTTCTACTCCTAGATTTTTAATATATCTAATCATTCTTCTAATGATTCTTCTTAAAATATAACCAGCACCTACATTAGAAGGTAATAATCCATGTTCATCTCCTAAAATAAATACACTAGTTCTAATATGATCTAATATTACTCTAAATTGTTTTAAGTTGTCTTCATATTTTTTATTTGTTAATTCTTCTAATTTTTTTCTTAACAATACAAATATTTCTATATCATAAACAGATTTTAATCCATTATAAACTACTAGTGTTCTTTCAACTCCCATACCAGTATCTACATTTTTTTGTGCTAGTGGTAAATATTTTCCATTGTCTGCTTTATATTGCATAAATACATCATTCCATATTTCTAAATATTTTCCACAATCACATGATGGATCACAATGTTCACTACATTTTTCTTTTCCAGTATCGAAAAACATTTCAGAGTCAGGTCCACATGGTCCACTACCACTTCCAAGTTCCCACCAATTATTTTCTTTTGGTAAATAGAATATATGATCTTTACTTACACCAGCTTTTTCCCATAATTTTGCACTTTCTTCATCTCTTGGAGCATCATCATTTCCTTCAAATACTGAAAAAGATAATTTAGATGCAGGAATATTTAAATATTTTTCACTAGTTAGAAATTCATAAGACCAAGGAATCATTTCTTCTTTAAAATAATCTCCTAATGACCAATTACCTAACATTTCAAAAAATGTTAAGTGTGAATTATCTCCTACACTTTCAATATCACTAGTTCTAATACATTTTTGTACATCTGTAAGTCTTTTTCCACTTGGATGTGCTTCTCCAAGTAAATAAGGTACAAGAGGATGCATACCAGCAGTTGTAAATAAAACTGTACCATCATTTTCTGGTATTAAACTAGCACTAGGTATTCTTTTATGCCCTTTACTTTCAAAAAAATCAAAATACATATTAATTAATTCTTTTCTTGTTAATTCTTTCATTTTTATTTCCTCCAATTAAAAAGGATAGTACAAGGAGTCATATAGACGGTACCATCCTTTAATTAACTTAATTTTAAGATAACGCTTTTTAGCGTGAGTGATTAACTCAAATATAGAAAGTAGCTTCAAATAATATTTATTATTAGTTTTCACCAAACACTAACTCTCTTAAAATAAATAAATATTTTACTCGTCTTTCAAGAATAGATTTTATCAAATAAATTACATAATTGCAAGTATATTTACAAAAAAAGAACAAGTATTAAAACTTGAACTTATTAGTATTTAATTTATTATGATGCTGGACAATCTGTAATTGATTTATCAGTACTAGAAGTAACTTTATGAATATCAGATCCAGTTGCTTTACTATTACGTAATTGATCTACTTTGATTTCTGTTCCAGTTGCTTCAATTCTATAATTTCCATCAGCAACTTGTAGTGTAGTTACTTTTCCATTAGTAAAACCTACATAATAAACTAATGATGATTTAGCATCTAAATCTAATTTATGATCTGTACTTGCACTTGAATAGCATTCTACAGGTTTATCACTCATTGAATCTTGTAAATATTGTTGACCAGCTGCTCTTAAAACGCTTTGTGCATCATCTAAAAATACATTTTCCCTCGCATTTCTATATAAATTTAATACATTTGGTATTGCAATAATTACTAAAATTGCTAAGATTGCAATAACTGCTAGTAATTCTACTAATGTAAATCCTTTCTTTTTCATTTTCATACCTTCCTTTCTCTATCTTATATTAAAATTATATATATATATATTCGAAATGTCAATTTGATTTTCATTTCTTTACATAAAAAAATTACACATTTATCATGTGCAATTTATTATTTGTTTGTTATTTTATGCTCCTGCTCCAGCAGCAGTACATTTTAAATCATCTTCACTATAAGCACTACCAGCACCTAATTCTTCAAGATTTTTTAGTGCATCAATTTTAACAGGATCTCCTTCTACTTCTGCAGAATAATTTTTGTCTTGTACTTTTACAGAAGTTATATCTCCAGTTGTTGCACTAAATTCAACTTTATATTCTAATGTTGATTTTGCATCTAAATCAAGAGGTGCATCTACACTTGAATAACAATTTTTTGGTGTACTAGTGATTGAATCTTCTAAATATTTTTCTTTAGCTGTTCTTAATACACTTTGTGCATCATCTAAGAATACATTTTTTCTTGCATTTCTATATAGATTTAGTACATTTGGTATTGCAATGATAACTAAGATTGCTAATATTGCTATAACAGCTAATAATTCTACTAATGTAAATCCTTTCTTTTTCATTTTTATTCCTTCCTTTCTCTATCTTATACTTAAATTATATATATATATATTCAAAATGTCAATTCGATTTTTTTATATTGACATTTTATTGCAAATAAAAACTTTTAAAGTTTAACATCTTTAAAAGTTTAATAAATTACATTGGCTGATTATTTGTTGTATTATCTTGTGGTTGAGCTACTGGTGTTTCAAATAAACTTGTTGCAGGTTGAATAGGTTCCACTGGAGCAACTGGTGCTTGTGGTTCAACTGGAGTAACTACATCTTGTGCTACAGGAGCAGGCTCACTAACTGGTGTTGAATCAACAACTGGAGCTGCAACTACTGGTTCACTTTGAACAGGTGCTTCTACTAGAGCAGCTGATGGATCAAACATATTTGCTGCTGGTTCTGATGTAGTTGTAGCTGATGGATCATTAATTACTAATGTTGGTTCATCACTTGCAACTGGTTCCATTGCAGGTTGTTCTACTGGAGCAGCAACTGGTTGAGGTTCTACTGGTGCTGCAGCTTGATTACCCATAAGTGCTTGTTGTTCTGGTGTTAATTCTTGATTTGCAGGTGCAACTGGAGCAACTGGTTCTACTGGTGCAACAGTTGTATCAACTGGTGTTGGCATTTGATTTACATCAGTTGGTGTTGGTGCTTGCATTGGTTGAGCAACTGGATCAGCTGTTTGAACTTCTCCTTTCTTTTTCTTTCTTCCACTAACTATAAATCCTATTAAAGCTAATAATAAAACTCCACTAACTATAATAAAAATTAAATAATTATCTGCTAAAAAATTTAATATACTATCCATATTTTTAAGTATCCTCCTTATTCTTATATATTTATTCTAACATTATTAAAATAATAATTCAATAATTTTATTAAATTATATTATTTTTTTTCTAAAATTATTCTCTTATTTTATTTTTTCAATCATTTTATTTTTAGCTTCTACTGGATTTGCTTTTCCTTTTGATTTTTTCATAACTTGTCCAACTAAATAATCTAGCATATTAGTTCTTCCATTATGATAATCTTCTATTGCTTTTTCATTTTCACTAATTACTTCATTAACTAAACTTTCTAATAAATTATCATCTTCTAATACTTCCATATTATATTTTTTAACTATTTCACTTGGTGTTAAATGTTCTTCTAACATTTTTATAAATACTTCTTTACCTTGATTATTTGATATTTTTTTATCATTAATTAATTTAATTAATTCTGCTATCATATTTGGTCTTATAAATAAATCATCTATTGTAATTTCTTCACTTCTATTTACTTCTGCAAGTACTCTTGTAGTTATCCAATTACATGCACTTTTAGGATCTGCTCCTAAATTTAAACATTCTTCAAAATAATCTGATACTTTTTTATTTTTAACAAGTACTCCTGCATCATATTCACTTAAATTATATTCTTTTATATATTTTTCTTTTCTTTCATATGCAAGCATAGGTATATCTTTTTTAATATCTTCTATTAATTCTTTAGTAATTTTATATCTTGGTAAATTTGGTTCTGTAAAATATTTATAGTCAATAGCATCTGCTTTACTTCTCATATGTTTAGTAGTAGATGATTCATCATCCCATCTTCTTGTTTCTTGTACTACTTCATCATATCTACCACTTGCTTTTAACTCACTTTGTCTTTGAATTTCATATTCAATAGTTGAACGAATACTAGAAAAACTATTAACATTTTTAACTTCTACTTTTGTACCAAATTCAGTATCATTTTCATCCATTATTGAAACATTTACATCTGCTCTTATTTGTCCTTTTTTAGAATCACATTCACTTATATCAGTATATTCATATATACTTTTAATATGTTCTAAGAATGCAAGTGCTTCATCTGCAGAATTAAAACATGGCTCTGTTACTAGTTCTAAAAGAGGTACACCAGCTCTATTATAGTCTATTGTAGATGTATCGTAATAGTGATCAAGTGAAGCAGCATCTTCTTCTAAATGTATATCGTGAATTAAAACTGTTTTTGTTTTTCCATTTACATCTATATCTATTTTTCCATTAACACCTACTGGATTATGAAATTGTGTTATTTGATATCCTTTTGGTAAATCTGGATAAAAATAGTTTTTTCTATCAAATTCCATATATTCTGGTATTTTACAATTTAAAATATATGCCATTTCTATAGCTTTTCTAATACATGTTTTATTTACTACTGGAAGTGTTCCAGGAAAAGCCATATCTACAGGAGATACATATTCATTAGATACTTTTGAGTATCCGTTAATAGCATTTGAAAATACTTTTGTATGAGACTTCATTTCACAGTGAAATTCAAGTCCAATAACTGCTTTATATGCCATTATTTTACCTCCTTTGCTATTTGATTTTTATATTCCATTTCACTTTCTAATGCATAGGCTATATTTAATACATTTTGGTCATCCTTAACTTTACCTGTTATATTCATACCTACTGGTAAATTATCTATAAATCCATTTGGGATAGTAATTGATGGATATCCTCCATAATTACCAATTTGTAATAATTCTTCTAATACACTTGTATCTTTACTAAGTGTATTTTTAGCTTGATCTAAATATTTAGCAGGTCCTGTTCCAACGGGTGCTATCATCGCATCATATTTTTCAAATAGTTCATTCATTTTATTAACTATTAATCTTCTTACTCTTTTAGCATTTAAGAAATATCTTTCTTGGTTTTCACTTTGTAATACATAAGAACCTATTACAAATCTTCTTTTAATAAGTGGGCTAAATCCTTTTGTTCTATGATCTTTAATCATTTCCATAGGATTATCCCCTTCCCCTCTTGGACCAAATATAATTCCTGTTAAGTTAGACATATTACTTGTTGCTTCTGCACAAGAAATTACTACATATACACTTGGAAGAGCATTTAAAAGTGTTTTATCAATACTTACTCCTTCTACACTCATTCCTAATTTTTCACATAATTTAATTTTTTCTTTAAAATTTGCTAAATGATTTTTTAATTCTTCATTTGGATTATCATAATTTTCAATATCGCATACTTCTTTTATATAAAATAATTTTTTACCTTTAACATCTGAATTTAATGATTCATATAAATGTATATCATTAGAATCCCAAGATGTCATATCTTTTTCATCTTTGCCTTTCATAGCGTCTACTGCGATTGCAGCATCTTCTACACTTCTTGAAAGTACTCCAACTGTATCAAGTGAACTTGCAAATTGAAACATACCATATCTTGAAATCATACCATATGTAGGTTTATAACCAACTATTCCACAATATGCTGCTGGTTTACGAATAGAGTCTCCTGTATCACTTCCAAGAGCAAATGGATATACTCCACATGCAACACTAGCGGCACTTCCTGCAGAAGAACCAGCTGTCATTCTATTTAAATCCCAAGGATTATGAACTATACCTGTGTGTCCTGTTGTACCAGTACCACCCATACCAAGTTCATCTAATACAGTTTTAGCAACACCTACTGCACCTTTCTTTTTTAAATTTGCAACACATGTTGCATCAAAAAATGGTACATAATCTTTTAAAGTATTACTACTTCCTGTTGATAAAATATCTTTAGTTGAGAATATATCTTTTATTCCATAAGGTATTCCTGATACTAG
>CANRCA010000031.1 GCA_947628985.1 uncultured Bacilli bacterium
TACTTCAAATCTTTCAAATAAATTCATAATTAAATCAACTCACTTTTTATCTTGATCTAATTGTATCACAATTTTTTAATATTTTTTAAGCGATTGCCATAATAAAATTGACATTTAAAGTATATAAATATATAATTTAAGTATAAGATAAAGAAAGGAAGGTAAGAAAATGAAAAGTAAGAAAGGTTTTACATTAGTAGAATTATTAGCAGTAATCGCTATTTTAGCAATCTTAGTAATAATAGCATTACCAAATATTCTAAATCTATATAGAAATGCAAGAAAGAATGTATTTGTAGAGGAAGCACAAAATGTACTTAGAACAGCACAACAACAATATTTACAAGATTCTATGAGTAGTGATGGATCTGTAACTTGCTATTCAAGTGTAGATGCTGCTCTTGACTTAGATGCTAAGTCATCATTAAAATATAAAGTAGTATTTGATACAGAAGGTCAAGTATCAAGTGTATTAGTAGAAGATTCAAATTATAAAATTACTGCTTCATCTGCACCTGTTAAAATTGAAAGCTTAAAATCTACAAATGTAACTGATGTTTCAACTGCAACTGCAGAGGCTGATTTAAAATGTAAAGCAAGTTAATAAGTTTAATGAAACATACTAAAAAGTATGTTTTTATTTGCTATCAAAACTAATATATTTTATAATTAATATGGTGGTAAAAATGAATTTAATAATTGGTAGTCATGTTTCATTTAATAATAAGAATCAATTACTTGGGAGTGTAGAAGAAGCACTTAGTTATAATGCAAATACATTTATGTTTTATACTGGTTCTACTCAAAGTATTATGAGAAGTGAAATTAATGATGAATATACTTATAAAGCATATAAATTAATGGTAGAAAATAACATTAATAGTGATAATGTTATTGTTCATGCTCCATATATAATAAATTTAGCTAATAGAAATGATGAAGATAAATATATGTTTTATATAAAATTTTTTAAAGAAGAATTAAATCGTGTTAAAGCACTTGGTTTTGATAAAATAGTTTTACATCCAGGAAGTGCTGTTAATTGTAGTAGAGAAGATGGTATTAAAAATATAATAGATGGTATTAATTTAGTATTTGAAGATACTAAAGATACTAAAATATTATTAGAATTTATGGCAGGTAAGGGTAATGAATTAGGTAAAAATATAGATGAATTAAAATCTATTATTGATGGGATTCATGATAAGTCAAGAATATTTGTATGTTTAGATAGTTGTCATATGAATGATTCTGGTGTTGATGTATCTTTAATAGATAACTTTTTAGATGAATTTGATAAAAAAATTGGTATTGATAAAATAAAATGTTTTCATATAAATGATAGTATGAATCCAATTGGTTCACATAAAGATAGACATGCTAATATTGGATATGGTACTATTGGATTTGAAACTCTTAATAATATTGTTCATAATAAAAGATTAGAAGGTATTCCATTTATATTAGAAACACCTTATGTTAATAGAAACCAAAGTAATGAATATCCTCCATATAAATATGAAATAGAAAATTTTAGAAATGAAAAATTTATTGATTTTATTCAATAAAT
Organism: uncultured Bacilli bacterium; assembly: GCA_947628985.1. Classification (GTDB taxonomy): domain Bacteria; phylum Bacillota_I; class Bacilli_A; order RF39; family UBA660; genus CAG-1000. The sequence goes on from CANRCA010000031.1 coordinate 1,571, forward strand.
TTTTTATATTCATTATATTTTTCAATAATTCTTTTATATAATTCTTCATTAAATGATAATTTATAATTTGATATATAACTCATAAAATCAGTATTTAATATTTCATCAGCATCATTTTTAATAGCGTTATAAATCATATCAATTTCTTCGTTACTAGCAGGAACACATTCTTTTTGTAAATATTCTACAATATCATTTCTAGTAAGTTTTTGAGCATAAGATTTTATTAATTCTTTTTTCATTAAAAATCCTCCTACTAATAGTATATTTAGTAGGAGGAAAATTATTCTTCTATAGAGTTAATCGCATTTAATATTGCAATTCTTCCATATTCATAAGTTAAACTTCCTTGTTGAAATAAAACGTATGGTTCTTTTAGTGGTCCATCACAAGATAATTCAATAGATGAGCCTTGTGTAAATGAAGGACTTGCCATAATTATTTTATCATCATATCCAGGCATAGCAGATGCAACTGGTATAACATGAGCGTCCACGGGTCCACTTGCTTGAATAGAGGAAGCATATTTAATTAATTTATCTTCATTATTAAAATATATAAGTTCTACTATATCACATCTTTTTTCATTATATTTAGGACTTGTTTTATAATTTAATTTTTCTAAAACATAACTAGTTAAAATAGAAGTTTTTAAAGCAGAAGATACAACACTAGGAGCAAAATATAAACCAAGTAGCATATTTTTATTAGCATCAAATGAAGGACCTACATCTCTTCCTTCACCTGGTAGTGTAAGTCTTTCAGCACATAAATCAACTAAATCTTTTTTACCTGCTATATAAGCACCATTACTTGCTATACCTGCACCTAAATTTTTAATTAAAGATCCAACAATAATATCAGCACCAACGTTAATAGGATTTTTAAATTCAGTAAATTCACAATAGCAGTTATCTATAAATATTATTACATTTGAATTAATAACTTTAATAAATTTAATAACACGTTCTAATTTATCAATATCTATAGAATCCCTTAAAGAGTAACCTCTAGATCTTTGTATATGAATAACTTTTATATCATTTTTTAATTCTTCTTTAATTTTATCATAATCAAAATCATTATCAATTAAATCAATTTGTTTATATTTAATACCATAACTAATAAGTGAACTATTATTTTCTTTAATACCAATAACTTCATGTAATGTATCATATGGAGTACCACTAATAGTTAAAAGAGTATCATTTGGTCTTAAAAGAGCAAATAAACCAACTGTTAAAGCATGACTTCCAGATATAAATTGATTTCTCGTAATAGCACTTTCAGCATCAAAAATATTAGCAAAAATATTATCTATTTTATCTCTTCCAGAATCATTATATCCATATCCATTAGTACCATGTAAATCACTTTCACTTATTTTTTCTTTATGAAAAGCATCAATTACTTTTTTACTATAAAATCTATTTAACTTATCAATTTTATCAAATTCTTCTTTAAGATTATCTTCACATTCAATTAAAAATTCTTCATTATACATTTCTACCACCATCAATTTTAATAATACTATCATTTATATAACTTGCTTTATCACTAGCTAAAAAATAAACAAGTTCTGCTATTTCACTAGGACTCGCAAATCTTTTAAGTAGTATTTTATCAATTTCTTTATTTTTAAATTCATCATCCATATTTTTATTCATAGGAGTATCAATCCATCCAGGAGATACACAATTTACATTAATATATGGACTATAATGTTTAGCAAGATTATGTGTTAAATTAATAACACCAGCTTTAGATGCATCATAATCTAAGCTATATTCATAATAACTATCTATTCCATTAGTAGAAGAAATATTTATTATTTTACCAGTTTTATTTTTATACATTAGATTTCCAATTAATCTACTAATATTAAAAGTACCATATAAATTAACTTCAAGTATTCTCATAAAATCATCTTTAGTTTTCATATCAAATTCGCTATCAATAGAAATACCTGCATTATTTACAAGTACATCTAAAGTGCCAAATTCATTTATAATCTCATCATACATTTTTTTAGATTCATTTTCATTTGTAATATCACACTTAATACATAAACATTTAGTATTATATTTTTTTTCTATTTTTTCTTTTAAATTAAATGCTTCATCTTTATGATTAGCATAATTAATAACAGTATTATAATTATGACTTGCAAATAATTCTATTATAGAAGAACCTAGCCCTATACTAGAACCAGTTACTAATACAGTTTTATTATTCATATATAACTCCTTTTTTTCTAACATATTTTATCATTTAATATATAAAAAGTAAACTTGAAAATGTAAAATGTATATTATATAATTTTATAAGGTAGGAGAGTTGTATGAAAAAAGTAGGAATTATCATAATTAGTATTTTATTAATATTAAGTGTAAGTGCAAGTGGAATTGGATATTATTATGGAACTAATAATAAAATGGAAAATAATAATACAACTGATAAAACAGAAAATCAAATAGATAATGAACTAGAAGAATATTTTAATAAAGTAAGTAAAAAGTATGATAATATTTATACAATAGAAAATACTGAATTACAAGATTTTAATTTTGATAAAGAAACAGAAAAATTATTTATGGATAATTTTATAATCGAAAATTTAGAAGATTTTGATTTTGGAGTTAGTTATGAGTTAGAAAAAGTTCCAAATCAAGATTTAATAAAAAATTGGTTATTTGTATATATTGTAAAAGATCAAAATATAAATGAAGCATGTTTTTCAAAAGAATTATTGATTAATACATATGAAAAAATATTTGGTATAAAAGATATAACATTAGAAAAAATATTTAATGAAAGTGAAATTACAAGTAATTATGTATGTTATAGTAAAAAGACTAGTGATATAAAAGAATATAAATATAAAGAAGTTAAAAAAATAAATTCTAATGATGAAGATAATTCAATAATTCCATATTATGAAATAAAAGACAATAAAGATAAAATACATTATATAAGTATTGATATATATACATATGACAATAATTTTATTGATTTTATATATTCTTATAATGCTTACGAAGAAAAAGCAAAAATTGAAGATATAATTGAAGATAAAGAGTTTGATAAAGAAGGGTACATACATTTGGGTTTAAGAAGTAGCTCCGATATAGAAGGAGTAGAATATTTAAAAGAAAGTGTCTCATATGAACTTGAATCTGGAGGACTTAATATAAAATTAGATGATGGTAAATTAATTTTTAAGCAAAATAATAAAGAAGCAACAGTACCAGTTAAAAATATAAAAGAAGTAGTTTTAGATGGTGAAACTATGACAAAACTAGATTATGAAGTTTATTTTTTTAACGATTTAGGTGAATTATATTATTATGATGAAATTCCCTATGAGGGACAAGTTTATAAAGAAGATAAATATATTAATGTAACTTTAAAAAAAACAGTAAAAAACTATAAAAAAGTATTAACATTAGATAAAAAAATAAAAAATTTTGTATTTAAAGTAAATGATTCAGACGAATATGATTATGTGTTAGAAATATTATTAAAGTTAGAAGATGATACATTATATTCAATTAAAAACAATAAAGAAGTAGATTATTTAATAAGTTTACCAAATGATGTTACATTATACAAAAATAAAGATGTTAAAATTAACAACAAAATAATAAATTATAAATTTAAATCGTTATATGATGTTGAATCTTTTACAGATTTAGGATACATAGATTATTTTATAACAGAAGATGATTATTTGTATGATGTTGATAAAAATAAATTAGTAACTAATAGCAAGGTTGATAAAATATATAAACAAAAAGAATCTAATAATTGCTATTACAATTATTTAATTGATCTTGAAAATAAAGAAACTATTGGAATAGCATATAAAAAATGTTAATAAAAAAATAAAATATTTTAACATTTAAATGCCTTTTAATATAATAGGAGGAAACGTGAAAAAAGTAGGAATTATCATAATTAGTATATTATTAATATTAAGTGTTGGCGCAAGTGGTATAGGTTATTATTATAATAGTAATAGAAATAATGATAAAATAGAAAATAACAATGAAATAGAAGATAATAAAACTACAAATGAAGAAGATAATAAAAATGAAAATAATGATTCAACAAATAATACAATAATTACTGATGAATGTTCTTATGAATCATTACCTAAAAAATATAGTGAAGAATTAGAAAATGCTTGTAAAATAAATAATCGTAAATATATTAATATTTATTATTACGATTATACTTTTAAAAAAGGAGAAGCATATGATAAATCATATATAGATGATATAAATATTGATAATGCTTTTTTATTAAAAAATGAAAAAATAAGTAATGAAGAAAAAGGAAATACATTAATGCTTTTAATAAATAATGGAACTCTTGGATGTTACTTGAAAAATATACTTTTAAATTTTTATAATAAAGAAACTAATAGTAGTGAAACTAATATAGATAAATTTTTTCCAAATGCAGAAATAACTGAAAATTTTATTTGTATAAACAAAAAAATAGAAAAAAATCATGTACAATTGCTAACTGATAGTGATTTAGATTTACCAAATGTTTATTTGTTAAATGATAAATATTATATTTTAGAATATGATAATAAGCTTGTAAATTTTAGTTCAAATGAAAACGATTTAATTGATGCAGGTTTTGAAAAGATTGATTTATAGTATCAAGATAATTTAGAAACATTTATTAAAAAATATGATTTTAGTGAAGAATCATCAAAAGAATTATATAAACATGATATACATATAAAATTAATAATAGATAATGGAGAATATAAAACATTTAATGAAAATTATAAAATAGAATTAAAAGATGAAATTTTATATTTAAATAACAAAAAAATAAATGTTATTGATGAAACAGGTAATATAGAAAAAATTAAAAAAATATTTATTATAGAAGAATATTCATGTGGTGGTGGAAATAAATTTTTATTATTAAGTGATACAGGAAATATTTATGATTTCTTATTTGATAATGGTTATAAAAAAATTAAATCAAATTTTAAATTTGAAGATGTGTATCAAGTGTTTTTTAAGAAAAGTATTAAACCTGAAATTATTTTAAAAACTACAGATAATAAATTGTATTCTGTTCTAAATAAAAAAGAGTTTGATTATGTATATCATTACGAAGGTGAAAATAATGGCACATATATTTTAATGACTGGAAGTATTAAAGAAAATAATAAATTGTTAGATTATAAAGTAAAACAATTATATGGAAACTATTTAATTACTACAGATAATAAATTATATTCAATAGAAAGTGAAAAATTAGTAAACAATAGTAAAATAAAAAATGCTTATATATTAAAGAATAATAGAGAAGAAGAGGATTATTTAATGTATATTTTATTTGAAAATAATGAACAAAAATTTATATTAGATTATGAATATAATTATCCATTTTTATGTGGTTCATTTGGATATGAGTGGTAATATAAAAATTAATTGATAAATATATGAAACAAACGAAGTAGGTTATGATCAAAAATGTAAACTTGAAAATGGGAATAACATATTGTAAAATATTTATATAAAGAATAGGAGAAAATTAGATGAAAAAAACAATATTAATATTAATTAGTATATTATTAGTATTAAGTGTTAGTGCTAGTATCTTTGGTTATTATTATAGTAATAAAAAAGACAATAACAATACAATACCATCTGTTACAGCAGACAATGAATTAAAAGAATATTTTAAAAAAATAGGTAAAACTTATGATAAAATTTACACTTCAGAAAATATAGAATTAAAAAATTTTACTTTTGATAAAGAAATAGAAAAATCATTTATGGATAATTTTATAATTGAAAATTTAGAATATTCTGATTTCAATGATTCTGGATTAGAAAAATATAAAAATCAAAGCTTAATTGATAATTGGTTATTTGCATATATTGTAACTGATGAAAATGTAAATGAAGCATGTTTTTCAAAAGAATTATTGATTAATACATATGAAAAAATATTTAATAGAGAAAATGTGATAATAGAAAAAATATTTAATGATAATGAAATTACAGATAATTATGTATGTTATAGTAAGAAAAAAAGTGATGTAAAAGAATATAATCATAAAGAAGCAAAAGCATTAAATACTGATGATAATGTAATTTCATATTATGAAATAAAAGACAATAAAGATAAAATTCATTATATAAGCGTTGATATAGATTCAGATGAAGATAATATCAATATTTCTAATATATATAGTTATAATATTTACCAAGAAAAAACAAAAATTGAAGATATGATTAAAGATAGAGAGTTTGATAAAAAAGGCTATGTATATGTGGGTAATAGTAATGGTACTCTTAATCACGGAGAAGTAAATTATATAAAAGAAAATGGCTCATATGAACTTGAAAATGGAGAAATTATAACATTAAACAATGGTAAATTAATTTTCAAAGAAGAAAACAAACAAGTAACAGTACCAATAGAAAATATTAAAGAAGTTATTATTAATGGTAAAGATGTACAACAATTAGATTATGAAATTTATTTTTTTAATAATTTAGGGGAATTATATTATTATGATAAACTTCCTTATGAATATACAACTTTAGAAGATTCAGTAAAAAATTATAAAAAAATATTAACATTAGATAAAAAAATAAAAAATTTTGTATTTAGAGTATATGATTTAGATGAATATGATAATGTATTAGAAATATTATTAAAATTAGAAGACAATACATTATATTCAATTAAAAATAATAAAAAAGTAGATTATTTAGTAAGCTTATTAAATGATGTTAAAATATATGAAAATAAAGATGTAGAAATTAAGAATAAAATAATAGATTATAAATTTAAATCATTATATGATATTCAACCTTTTATTAATTATGGATATATAGATTATTTTATAACAGAAGATAATTATTTGTATGATGTTGATAAAAATAAATTAGTATCTAATAGTAAAATTGATGAAATATATAAATCGAATGAAGAATTTTGTGATTATTCATATTTAGTTACTTTTGAAAATAAAGAAACTGTGGGTATAGGAAGTAATAGATGCTCTTAAAATTATAATAAAAACATTTGAATTCATTAAAATATTATGAGTTTAAATGTTTTTTATATATAGTTCTAATTATTAAAATTAACAGTTTTAAAGATTTTTTAAATTTTGTAGAATATACTACAGCATATTTATAATTACTCATCTGATAATAATGCTTTCTTTAAATCTTTTCTATTATTGTATCTTGGATATTTTTCAGGATTATTAATCATTTCGTTTACTTCTTTTAATGCTTCTAACATTTCTTTACTAGGTGTTGGATTTACTATTTTAAAAGGTACATTATTTTTTTTAATTAAAGTCATAATAATAATCATCTCTCTTTCATTTATAATAATATTAAGGTTTTAATAAAAAGGTATTAAAAAAATTTAAAAATTAAGTATTTATAGTATAAAAAGTATTTGAGTTTCGGTAAAAAATAAAAGAAACATAAAAAATGAATTTGTTTTATTCACAAATTCATTTTTTTGCTCAAAAAATAAGGAAAAAACTTCCAAAATTTAGTACAATTTAATTGGTTCTAATATATTAGTACTAAACAAAAAAATAAGGAGGTTCTTTCCAATGAATAATTATACTATAGAAGTCTATGAAATGAAAAGAGAAATTTTAAATTTTTCAAAAAAAATTTCAGAGGGGTTAAATAAAAAAGAAAGAAAATTTATACTTGATATGCAGTATGGTCTATCAAAAAGTAAAAGTTGTTTAATATCTGAAATATCAAGAACATTAAATGAAAAAATAAAATTAAAAAATACAATAGAAAGATTATGTGATAATCTTCAAAATTTAAATAAAGGAGAAATAATCAAAGAGAACTATTTAAAAGAAGTAAGTAAATACTTTCCAGAAGAACCAATATGTATATTTGATGATAGTGATATAGCGAAAAGATATGGGAAAAAATTTGAAGATTTAGATAGAATTATAGATGCGTCAGATCCAGATAAAAAAATAGTAAATGGCTATCATGTATGTGAAGCAGTAGTATTAGGGAAAAATGAGAAACAACCAATAAGTGTATATAGTGAAATATATTCATGTAAAAGTAAAGATTTTATAAGTAAAAACAAATATACAATAGATAGTATAGAAACAGTTATCAGAGTGTTAAGAAGAAAAAGTAATATGATATTTGATAGAGGATATGATGATAATAAACTTATAAATTATATAGATGAGAGTGGAAACAATTTTGTGATACGAATGAATGACAAAAGAAACTTTCTTTTTAAGAGTAAAAAAAAGAATGCATATCAAGAGGCACTAAAAAGAAAAGGAAAAGTAAGAATGGAATTATGGTTTGAAGATAGTAAAGTAGAAATATCAGTATCGCATACAAGAGTACAAATGATAAATAATAAAAAAGAATATGAATTAGTATTTGTATATGGATTAAGTGAAGAAAGGCCCCTAATTTTACTAACAAATAGAACAATACATTCAAAGGAAGATGTAATAAAAGTAGTGAGACTTTATTTTTATAGATGGAGAGTAGAAGAATATTTTAGAAGTAAGAAGCAAGAATATGAATTTGAAAAAATGAGAGTAAGAACATTAAAATCAATGAATAATCTTAATTTAATGTTAATGATACATCTAGGACAAATGGCTATGATGATAGAAGATATGGATAAAAAGCTATTAAGTATCAAGATAATAGAGAGAAGTAAATCATTAAAAAGGAAAGTGATAGTATGGCTTAGCCAAATTGCAAGAGGAATAAGTGAAATATTAAAGTATGCACATACAGGAATAAGAAAATATAAAAAAATAGAACATAGAGAAAAATACAAGCAATTAGTATTGAAACTATAAAAATATACTTAATTTAATCCTAAAAAAGGGCATTTTAAAATGTTCTATGTTTGTGTGGAAAAATATAGAGATTTAATCAATATTTATTGAAAATATCTCTATGATTTAACTTTTAAATTAAATTTGATTCATTTTTTTGTAAAAAACCGAAACTCAAATTAAAAAGTAAACTTGAAAATATAAAATGTATATTATATAATTTTATAAGATAGGAGAATTGTATGAGAAAAGTAGGAATAATTATAATTAGTATATTATTAATATTAAGTGTTAGTGCAAGTGGTATAGGATATTATTATAGTACTAATAGAAAAAATGATAATCAAATAGATAACAATAATACAAATGAAAATTCAAACATAGATGAATTAGATAGAGAATTAGAAGAATATTTTAATAAAGTAGGTAAAAAGTATGATAATATTTATACAATAGAAAATACTGAATTACAAGATTTTAATTTTGATAAGGAAACAGAAAAACTATTTATGGATAATTTTATAATTGAAAATTTTGAATATACAGATTTTAGTTATGATTCTGAATCAGAAAAATATAGAAATCAAGATTTAATAAAAAATTGGTTACTTGTATATATAATAAAAGATCAAAATATAAATGAAGCATGTTTTTCAAAAGATTTATTAATTAATGCATATGAAAAAATATTTAATAAAAATGATGTAGATATTAAAAAATTATTTAATGAAACTGAAATTACAAATAATTATGTATGTTATAGTAAAAAGAATAGTGATATAAAAGAACATAAGTATAAAGAAGCAAAAATATTAAATTCTAATGATGAAGATAATTCAATAACTTCATATTATGAAATAAAAGACAATAAAGGTAAAGAATATTATATAAGTGTTGATGTAGATACTACATATGTTGATAATAAAAACTATATTGATTATATATATAATTATAATATTTATGAAGAAAAAATAAAAATTGAAGATATAATTAAAGATAGAGAATTTGATAAACAAACAGAAGTAGGGGGAAGCTACACAGGCAGTGCTTGGGCTAATATAGATTATTTAAAAGATAAAGGTTCATATAAATATGGAGCTTATGCAGAGGTTAATGTAACATTAAATAATGGTAAACTAATTTTTAAGCAAGAAAACAAAGAAGTAACAGTACCAGTTGAAAATATAAAAGAAGTAGTTTTTGATGGTGAAAGCATGACACAAGGTGCTGACTATAAAATTTATTTTTTAAACTCTTTGGGTGAGTTATATTATTATGATGAGGAACCTTTTGAAGGAAGTCATTATAGAGATAATGACAATGAAGATGTGTATGTAACATTAGAAGATGCAGTAAAAACTTATAAAGAAATACCAACAGATAAAAAATTAGAAAACTTTGTATTTAGAAGAAATGAATCAGGTGAAAATCATAATGTATTAGAAATATTATTAAAGCA
>CANRCA010000032.1 GCA_947628985.1 uncultured Bacilli bacterium
ATGAAGAGTTTTTTAATTTATACAAAAAATAAATTCTTGACTTTTCATATATATATATATAATTTTCTTAGTAAGATAAAAAAATATATATGGTACTTTTAACCCTTTTTGGGAGCACACCATATATATATAATTTTCTTAGTAATATGAAAAATAAAAGTGTGAATAGTAGGAGAAAATATGAAATTAAAAGAAAGAATCTATGTAATAGTAGGAATGGTAATGGGAATGGTTCTATCTGCAACAGTATCATATACAGTAGCATCAACCTTAATAAATAGTAAAGATGTAGTATATGAAGATAATTCAGGATTAGGAGCAAATAATGTACAAGCAGCAATAGATGGAACATGTACAAAGTTTAGTAATGAATTAGTAAATTTAAAAAAAGAAGTAATAGATCAAATATATCCAGTAGGAAGTATATTTATAAGTACGAGCAATACAAATCCAAGTACATTATTTGGAGGAACATGGGAAGCATATGGTAAAGGACAAACTTTAGTTGGAATTGATACTTCTCAAAGTGAATTTAATACTGTTGGAAAAACTGGTGGAAGTAAAACTGTTTCTACAAAATTAACAGAAGCTAATTTACCAAAACATACTCACGATATTAGTCATACACATACAACACCCCAAACTTCTGCTAGTTATTCATTAACAGCAAATAAAAGTGGTAATCATACACATAAAGTTACACTTTATTGGGCACAAGAAAATTTTGGAGTTAACATTCCTGCAGCAACACATTATTTGACTCGTACAGCTGGGGCATGGAATGCTGATGCTCTTGAAAATATGAATGCATTTAATAATGTTATTGCTGAAGCATCTGGTGAACATACTCATAGTATTTCAGGGACTATAACAGTTCCAACAATGACTACAAATAAAATTACTATGACTGCTACTGAAGATAATCAAAAATGTGCAAATTGTAATGCTGTAGCATTCTCAACAAGTACAATTCAACCATATGTTACTGTTTATATGTGGAGAAGAACTAAATAAACAAATATAAAAGTAGTATGTTTATTTTATAGACAAATTAAAAAATAATAAATTTAATCTTATTATGTAGATAGATTTTAATAATAATTAAATTTTGAAGTCTTAGAAACTTCTTTTTTAATATTTAAGATGATTAAAAAACATAAAATTTAAATTTCATATTTTTTTCATATTTATCCAATTTTATCTTGTTTTATAGAGTGTTTTGTGATAGAATATTCCATAGGAAAAACGAAAGTGGAGGTTTTTGTTATGGCAAATAATTATGATGATTATGATTATGCAGAAGAAAAAAATTCAAAATCAGGATTATCTAAAATAATTCTAATAGTTGTATTAGTTTTAATTGCAATATTATTAGTATTATTCTTAATTAAAAGTATAAATAGTAGAAAGGAAAATAAACCTAATAATGGTGGAAATTCATTTAATTATGAAAATGCTTTATTAGAAGCAGGAAAACAATATTTTGAAAATAATTATGAAGAAAATCCTACAGTTATGGGTGATTGTAGTACTGTTGAATTACAAACATTGATTGATCAAGGATTAGTAAAGTCAGATGATTTTTCAAAATGTAATACTACAAGTTCATATTTAAAAGTATGTGTTTTAGAAAATGGTACAAAACAATATACACCTTGGTTTAGTTGTAGTGATAAGAATTCTGAAAATGAATATGGAGAATTAAAAGAAGGTACAATAAATGATGTTATTGTTGATAAAACATATACTGAATTTAAGTATTTACCTCAAGTATTAAAAAAAGATAATTTAGATTTAGGTAAAGTAGAAGAAATGTGGAAAGATGATATTAAATATTCATCATATAAAACATTAGCTACTACAAAATATTATAGATATAGAGATAAATTATATTTATGGGATGTATCTAATAAATATTATTATACAAGTACTGGTGAAACTAAAAATGCAAATGAAGTTACTGAATATTATACAAAATCACCAAAAAACGGATATACATTATCAGATTCAAAAACAACAGAAGCATACAAATGGTATACAACTAATGCTACAAAAGAATATGCTTTAGGAACAAATGGTTCAAAAGCATTTAGTGCTACACCTATTGGAGATTATACTTATCCTGAAAATGGAAAAATAGTAACTATGTATCGTAGTAGAAGTGTAACAGGTACTTATAGTCCTACTAAATATTATGTATGTTCAAAATCTGCAACTTCAGATTTAATGGTTTATCAATCAAATGTTGAGTGTGGTAAAGGATCTAATCCAGATTATAATTATCAAAAAGAAATAATTTATAGTTGTGTAAAAAATCCTACTAGTGATTCAGTTAAAGCAAATACAGTTGGTGAAAATGAAATGTGTAATGATTATACAGAATGGTCTGCACCATCTAGTGAAGATGAATGTGATACTTCTAAAAAAGATGTATGTCAATCAGTAAGTAAAACATTCTATAATTGGTATAAGCTTGTAAATAATGGAGTTAGAAATTATTATCCATCAGGAGCTAATAAAGCAGAAGGTGAAACTGTTTATTATACATCTGCACCAATAAATGAAGCAATTAAAGATGAAAGTACAAAAACAACAGCTTATAAATGGTATAAAGAAGATAAATTAACCACTAGTGAATATACAGCAGTAGCACCATCTGGATATAGTACTGCTAAAAAGACTAGTAAATATAAATGGAGTGATTGGTCAGATTGGTCAACTAAAAATCCAAAAACTAGTGATGGAAGAGATAGAACAATTGAAACAAAAACAAAAATTAAATTACAAGAAATTAAAGGCACTTTAGATGATTCTTGGGAAGATTTAAGTGAAGATTATATTACAGAAAATGAAATGTTAGAATTATTTAGATCTAAAAATTATGAAGTTTCAGCTTTAGAAGATATAATAAACAATGGTGAAATTAGATATCAAATAAAAATGTATATTAGAAATAAAAAGGAGAACTATTAATAATATGGAAGATAGAATAAGAGAATTAGAAGAAAGTATTAGAACTTTGAATGAAAGAATTAATAACAATTACATAGAAAATTATGATAATGTTAGTACTGAAGAATTAGAGAGAATTTCTAGAGATATTAATTCTGCTGAAGTAGATTCAAGAGTTTTTGGAGAAATTGTTACTTTAGAAATATTAGATAATAATGATGGAGGAATAGATTTTTCAAGTATTGCAAGAGTAGCTACTATGGTTGATGAATTTACTGAAAGTACTCGTGAAAAGTTAGTTAATATTGATAAAGAAATAAGAAAAAGAAATGATCAAATTGAAACGATCAGAAGAGAAAGATTAGAAATTGCAAGAAGATTATTATCTTTAGATGGTGAAATTAGATTAATAAAAGATTTTAGTGAAGAAGACGAAGCTACTTTAAATAGAATGCAAAGTAATGATGATCAATTTAAAAAATTTATCTTAGATGATATTAAAGAGTTAGAAACAAAAAGAGCAAATTATGAAAGAAAAGTAGGACTTGTAGAAGAAAGAAAAAAATTAAAAGAAGAATATGATAATTTAACTAATAGAATAGGTATGATTTCTAGTGGAAAATTAGATTTAGATAAATCAAATGATTATGAAGTAGAAGATTTACCAGAAGAAATACTAAATCATGTTGAAGAAGAAAATCATGAAAATACTTCATTAGATACTGTAGAACATGAAAGTGAAGATGATAAGGAAGAAGATAATCAAGAAGAACATCCAGTAGAACCAGTTCCAGTAATTCCAAATTTAGATGATTCTAATAATGAATTATCTGATGTAACTTCTGAAGATTTGTCTGATTCTTTAGAAGAAGAACCAAAGGAAGATAATAATGAAAATTTAATTTTACCAAGTTTATTAAATGAAGAAAATGAAGAAGAAAAGTCTGATGATTTACTATTACCACCACAATTAGGGAATGAAGCAGATGAAGTAGTAAGTGTTACACAACCAACATCAGGACTTTGGCCTAAAGTTAAAAAAGCTTTAGCAGGAGCAGCTGTATTTTTATTAACATTAGCTGTAGGTGGAGTTGTTGCAAAAAGAATGGAACAAAATAATAATGAGGTAGATGAAGATTTAAGTCAAAATGATGATTTAAATAATATGGATTTACCAACACCATCACCTGCACCAAGTGATACATTAGAACCAACACCAGATAATACACAAGAACAAAACTCAAATGTAACATCAGGACCAGGAAATTCACAAGAACAAAATCCAAGTGTAACACCAACACCTGATAATAAACCAGATCAAACACCAAGTACAACACCAACACCTGATAATAAACCAAGTCAAACACCAAGTACAACACCAACACCAGATAACACACCAGAACAAACACCAAGTGTAACACCAACACCAGAACCAAAAGTTGAATTAAATAAAAATGGTGGTGAAAATGTATATGACTCAACTACTGGAGTTGAAGTAGCAGCTGATGGATCAGCATATCAACATAATCCAGATGGTACTACTGAAAAATTACCAGATGTTGAGTTGGATGAAACTGATCATAATACAGTTGTTGTAGATAGTAATGATTTACAAAATAATCAAACACCAACACCTACAATACCACCAGTTGGTGATGAAGAAACTTTTAAAGATGCTTTAGGAAATGGCTCTTTAACAGATGGCGAAATGGATAATTTATTAGATGCAATTGAAGATTATGATTGGTCTAGTGAATTTAATGATGTACCAACTAGGTAATTATTAGGAGGAAAAAAGAATGGAAAATTTAACTAATCAAATATTAGAATTAAAAAGTGGTAAAAAATATTTTGTATTAAGACAAGCAACTTATAAAGGCACTACATATTTTTTAGGTGCTGAAGTTACTGACGATGGAGAAGATTTCACAAATGAATTTATCTTTTTAGAAAAAGTTGATGGGGGAGCAAATTTTTCTGTAAAAGAAGTGAGTGATTCACAAGTACTAGAAGTGCTTGCTAAAAATATTAAATTAGATAATGAATAAAAATATTAAAATCCTTTCAATATAAATTTGAAAGGATTTTTTATGGCAAAAAATAAAGTTGAAATTAGTGGTATTAATACAAGTACATTAAATACTTTAACACATGAAGAAATGGTAGATTTATTTAAAAAATATAAGCGTGGTGAAGAAAGTGCTAAAAATATCATAGTAGAAGGTAATTTGAAATTAGTCTTAAGTATTGTTTCTAAATATCAAAATAGATGTGATAATATGGATGACTTATTTCAAATTGGTGTTATTGGTTTAATTAAGGCAGTTGAAAAATTTGATTTAGAATTTAATGTTAAATTTAGTACTTATGCAGTCTTTATGATAGCAGGTGAAATAAGAAGATATATAAGAGATAATAATCAAATAAGAATTTCTAGAAGTACTAAAGAATTATCATATAAAATAATTAATTTTAGAGAAGAATATCTTGCTAATAATTATAAATATCCAACTAATGAAGAAGTATGTAAAGAATTTAGTATTAGTGAATATGAATTATATTCAGCATTAAATTCTTTAAGTGATGTAGGAAGTTTATTTGATCCAGTTTATAGTGATGGAGGAGATACTATTTTACTTTTAGATCAATTAGAAGATAAAAATAATAAAAATATGGATGAATTATTATCTTTAAGAGATGCATTATCTAAAATAAAAGAAAGAGAAAAACTTGTAATAATGAAAAGATATGTAGAAGGACTTTCTCAAATAGAAATAGCTAAACAATTATCAATTAGTCAAGCACAAGTATCAAGAATAGAAAATAGTGCGATTAATAGTGTTAAAAAATTAATTCTATAATATAATTTAATATGAAATTATCAGAATTACAAAAAAAGGATATTGTTAGTATAAAAGATGGTAAAAAAATAGGTCGTATTGTAGATGTTGAATTTGATGTAAAAAGTGGATATATGATACATTTTGTTATAGAAAGAGCTCATTTTATGAAAAGTTTATTTTCAACTACTGAAGAATTAAATATAAAATTTACTCAAATAAAAAAATTAGGAGAAGATGTTATTCTTATAGATATATCATAAAATAAATGATATAATTAATATTATGAAAAAGAAGTATTATATAATTTTATTAATAAATATTGTATTAATTTTATTTGATCAATTAACAAAATTACTTATTGTTAAGAATTTTGATTTGTATGAATCTAAAGTTTTAATTAATAATTTTTTAAAACTTTATTATATTAGAAATACAGGAGCATCTTTTGGAATATTAAGTGGACAAATAATTCTAATAGTTGGGGTTAGTATACTTGTATTAATGTACTTAATAAAACAAATAAAAGAAAATAAAGATAACAAATTATTATTAATTAGTGGTAGTTTAATAATAAGTGGTGCTTTTGGAAATTTAATTGATAGAATATTTAGAAAATATGTAGTAGATTTTATATCATTTACATTTTTAGGTTATGATTTTGCTGTATTTAATGTAGCAGATATATTTATAACAATTGGTACTATTTTATATATTGGTGTATTATTATTTGAGGGAAAACATGAAAGAAGTAAAAGTAGAAGAAATTGATAATTTAAAAAGATTAGATGTATTTTTAACTGAATATTTAAATGAAAGTAGAAATTTTATATCTAAAAATATTAAATCTGGTAATATTTTAGTTAATGATAATATAGTTAAAAGTGGTTATATAATTAAAACTAATGATGTAATTAAAATAAAAGATTTAACAGTAGATACAAGTGTAAAAGCAGAAGATATACCAATTCAAATATTATATGAAGATGATGATATAATAGTAGTAAATAAAAAAAGTGGTATGGTAGTACATCCTGGTAATGGAAATCATAGTCATACACTTGTGAATGCTTTAATGTATCATACTGATGAATTATCAGATGAAGGTGGTAGTGAAAGATGTGGTATAGTTCATAGAATTGATAAAGATACATCAGGTATTTTGTTAATAGCAAAAACTAATGAAGCACATAGAATACTATCAGATGATTTTAAAAATAAAAGAATTAAAAGAAAATATATTGCTTTAGTACATGGAGTAATAAATACAAATAAAGGTAAAATAGATGCTCCGATTGGAAGAAGTAAAACAGATAGAAAAAAGATGTGTGTGACTAAAGATAATAGTAAAAATGCAGTTACTAATTTTACAGTATTAGAAAGATATAATAATGCTACACTTTTAGAATTAGTATTAGAAACAGGTCGTACACATCAAATAAGAGTACATATGGAATATATAAATCATCCAGTAGTTAATGATAAAGTATATGGAAAAAGAAAAGTTATTAATGATTATGGTCAAATGTTACATGCATATTATTTAGGTTTTAATCATCCTATTACACATAAATTTATGGAATTTAGTGTTCCATATGAAAAAGAATTTGAAGAAATATTAAATATGTTTAAAAATTCATAAAATAAACACTACTCATAAGTATAAATGCATAAAGTCCATAAATTATATAAGGTATCAAAAAATAAGAAGCTGTTTTTGATATCTTTTTTGTTTCAATATATAAGAATATCGCTGATAAAAATGTAACTGTTGTAATAGCAAATCCTAAAAATGGACTCATTAAATAAAAGAAAAAGTACATAAATAATTCATTAGATATATAATTTGTAAATAATATGTATAAATAATCATTACTTTTAAAAATATTTACTTTCTTACTTACTATGATAATACTAATTGTATTTAATATGTAAATAATAAACCATATAATACTTATATATTTTCCACTTAATGCAAAACTTGGTAATTCAAGTAAACTATAAAATTCAGGATTAAATCTAAAAATTAGTCCACTTAATAACCATAAAAATAAAATTACTATAAACAAAATAATGTCTTTCAAATACTTTTTTATTCTCATCACCCCTTTACTAATATTATGAATAATAGTAAAATAATATTAGCGGAAAGGAATAAAAGATGAATATAAAAATAGATAAAAAAGATGATATAGTATTAAAATTATTACATTATTTTATAACAGAAGAAGATTATAAACCAGTAATAATTAATGGTCTTGAAAATGAAATATGGCTTGAAAATATGGAAAAAGATCTTAAATTAATTAGAATTAATAATAATTATATACATAATGATGAACAATTAAAAAATGATACATATAAAGTAAAAGTAATAATGAAAAGTATTAAAAAGAGTACTTTATCATTACATATGAATATATTAAATTTATTATTAGATGCATCTGAATATGTTAATGTTAAAGGTGCTAAAGATATTGAAACTATTAAAATAGATAAATTACGTGATATTAAAAAGAATAAAGTAGTAAAAGAATTCTTTCCTAAAATTAAAGACGCTGAGTTATCTGATAAAACAGATCCAATTGAATTCTTTAAATTAACAAGTGATATGAATCAAAAAACTATGAAAAATGAAAGAAAACTTGCTAAAATATTTAGTCAAAAGAAACCAACTTTAACTTATTTGTTTATTGTAATAAATATTATGGTATATTTATTTATGCTATTATATGATAAAACAGGTGAACTTGCATATAAGCTTGCTAATAATTATGTATTAGTAAGAAATGGAGAATATTATAGAATTTTTACAAGTGCATTTTTACATACTAATTTCTTACATTTATTCTTTAATATGTATGCTCTTTATATGATAGGTCCACAAGTAGAAAGATATTATGGTAAATTTAAATACTTTATTATATATTTTGCTAGTGCAATACTAGGTGGATTATTCTCTTGTGTATTTATGGAAAATAATGTATATAGTTTAGGTGCTAGTGGTGCTATATTTGGTTTACTTGGTAGTGTTGCATACTTTACTTATTATTATAGAGCTACATTACAAGGACTTAGAAATAGCCCAGTAATTCCTGTTATTTTAGCTAATCTTCTTTTAGGATTCTTTATTCCAAATGTGGATGTATTTGCACATATTGGAGGACTTATTGCTGGATTACTTATTTCAATGGCTATTGGAATAGGGGATAAAGCTCGTAAAAATGATACTATTAACGGGGTAATAGTAATAACATTAATTTACTTATTTATGTTATATATGCTATTAAATAAATAATGATTAAAGGTTATAAAAGCTTAGATAATAATTTAAAAAATATGTATGGTTTTCAATATGAAATAGGTAAGAAGTACTTATTAAATGGTGAATTAAAATGGAAAGAAAATGGATTTCATTTTTGTACTTATATGGAGGATACTCTAAGATATATAAAAGATTTTAATACAGACTTTAAAATAGTAGAAGTAATAGGAAGTGGAGATATAGTTAAATATGATGATGAATATTATGGATACTATGATATGTATGCTTCAAGTGTTTTAGAAATAATTAGAGAAATTAAAAGAGAAGAACTTATTAATGAAGTAATTAATAGTAATGTATTTAGAGTAGAAAGATTAATTTCTTCTATTAAACTTACAGAAGATGAATTATTTTTAATAAAAGAAAAATATAAATATTTAGATGATATAATAAATTATTATCAATATAATCAAAAAAATCTTACATTAAAAAAACTTGAGTAATAAAGTTAATACTCAAGTCTTTTTTATATTTTTCTATAAAGACCAATTGCTACACCTAGAATAGTTACATTATCTAATATAATAGGTTCTAATAAATCATTTTCAGGTTGTAATCTTATATGATTTTTCTCTTTATAAAATCTTTTTAATGTTACTTCATTTTCATCAGTCATGGCTACAACTATTTCGCCATTATTGGCATTATTTTGTTTTTTTACAATAACTATATCATTATCTAATATACCAGCATTTATCATACTTTCACCATTTACTTTTAAAGTAAATACATTTGTATTATTTGGTACTAAATCCTTAGGTAGATTAAAAAATTCATTTGGATTTTCAATTGCTTCAATAGGATTTCCAGCAGCTACTTTACCAAGTAGTGGAACTTCAATAGTTTTATCATGTCTATTATCATATTCATTATTTACATTTAATTCAATTGTTCTAAATTTACTTTCAGTTTGATTGATATATCCTTTTTTTTCTAAATTTTTTAAATGTACAAACATAGTTGCTGTACTACTTAAATGACATATAGCACAAAGTTCTCTAATAGTAGGTGCATATCCTTTATCTGCCATAAATTTTTTTATTTCAGTTAATACTTCTTCTTGTTTAAGCGTTAATTTTTCCATTTTTACCTCCTTTATTTAAGTAATTCATAATTAAATTTTAACATACAAACAATTGGTTGTAAATACATAAAATTTAATTTAACATAATTTTTATTGTTGAACCTTGCTTAACTCTAGAATTTTCTCTAGGAGAAGAGTCTATAACTTTATCTCCATCACCTACAAATTCTATTTTAATATTACCATATAAACTATTAATTAAAGATTTTGCTTCTTTTTTAGTTTTACCAATTATTTGAGGTATTGTATAGTAAAAAGTATCATCCCATCTATATACTTTTGGAAGACCACTTTTATCTTCTTTTAAGTCATAAATTGATATTATATCTTCAAGTACACTTTTGGCTATTGGTGCACTTGCAACACCACCATATTGAGTAACTCCAGTTGGATGATCTAGTGCTATATAAATTACATATTCAGGGTCATTAGCAGGCATAAAACCAATAAATGAAAGAACATAATTACCACTCATATAAGTTCCATTTTCTCCAACTTTTTGAGCAGTTCCAGTTTTTCCACCAACTCTATAATTTTCAATATATGCACTTCTACCACTACCATTTGCAACAACACTCTCAAGTGTATATTTTACAAGTTCACTAGTTTCTTTAGTAATAATATTACTTTTTTTAAGAGTAGGAGAGTTTTTCTTATCTCCAACAGCAGATACAATATAAGGAGTATACAAGTTACCTCCATTTACAATAGCAGATACTGCTGTTACTTGTTGAATAGCAGTAACACTAATTCCTTGACCAAATGAAGAAGTTGCAAGTTCAACTGGACCAATTTTATCCATATCAAATAATATACCAGTTGCTTCACCATTTAAATCAATACCAGTTTTTTTACCAAAACCAAGTTCAGTAATATATTTAAATAATTTTTCTTTTCCAAGCTTCATTCCTAAAGATACAAACCCCGGGTTACAAGAATTTTCCGCAACTTGTACATAAGTTTGAAGACCATGACCTTTTAATTTCCAACAATGTAGAGTAGAATTAGCTACTTTAATACTACCTGTATCGTTATAAGTATCTTCAAAAACATTAACAATTCCCTCATTAATAGAAGCAGCAAGTGTTACAATTTTAAAAGTACTTCCTGGTTCAAAATTAGACCATATTGCTAAGTTTCTATTTATTATTTCTTCACTATAATTTTGATAATTTTCAGGATCAAAAGAGGGTAGTGAACTCATTGCTAATATTTCACCAGTTTTAGCTTTCATAACTATTCCAATAGCGCCTTCTGCATTATATTTTTTATATGCATTTGTTAAAGCATTTTCTAAAGATAGTTGTACATCTAAATCAACTGTTAAATAAATATCTTCTCCTTTTATTGGTTCTTCATATACTTCAGATAAATTAAGTCTTTTTCCTTTACCATCACTATAATATTTAATACTACCATTTTTACCAGTTAATATTTTATCATATTTAAGTTCAAGACCACTAAGGCCTTGATTATCAATACCAGTAAATCCAATTACATGTGAAAGTAAATTATCATATAAATAATTTCTTTTACTTTCTTT
>CANRCA010000033.1 GCA_947628985.1 uncultured Bacilli bacterium
TTGTATTTCTTCCCATTTGTATTGTTCTTATTTCTTCATTATCTTTTTTTAATACTAACTTTTTATCTTCACTTTCTTGTTTTAATGCAGTACTATCACACCCTACTATTACTGATTTAGGATTTACATTTTCTATTTCATAAGTCTTTCCTATTTCATCTTTACTTATTCCATTACTATTATCAACTAATATTTGATAATTATTATCTGCTATTTGTATACTTGTGATTTTTCCTTTATTTGATAGTCTTACTACATATACTAAGTTATCTCTTGCTTCTATTTCTAATGGATTTGATACACTATCAAAACATGTTCTATTTCCATTATTCATTGAATTCATTACATATGCTTGTTCTGATGCTCTTATTATACTTTGTACATCACTTTTAAATGTATTTTTTCTTGCATTCCTATATAAATTTATTACGTTTGGTATGGCTATTATTACTAGTATTGCTAATATTGCAATAACTGCTAATAGTTCTACCAATGTAAATCCCTTTTTACTTTTCATATATAATACATCTCCTATCATCTACGCTACTAAGAAAATTATATATATATATGGAAAGTCAAGAAAAATCAGCGAAGTTTCACAGTAAATTTAACACACAAAAAATAGAAAGATTTTTCACTTTCTATTCATTAAATTGACTTGTATAAAGTTCATAATAATATCCTTTATTTTTAAGTAGTTCTTTATGTGTACCTGTTTCTAATATTTGACCATTTTTAATAACTATAATTTTATCACTTTTAACTATTGTAGATAATCTATGTGCTATTACTATAGAAGTTCTATCTTTAATTAAATTTTGCATAGAAGTATTTATTAAATATTCAAGTCTTGTATCTACATTACTTGTAGCTTCATCTAATATTAATATTTGTGGATCTTGTATTAAAGCTCTTGCTATTGTTAAAAGTTGTTTTTCTCCTTGAGACATATTATCTGTTTCTTCATTAATATTAAAGTCTAACCCTTTTGGAAGAGTATCTATCATATGTTCTATTTGTGCTTTTGATAATATATTTCTTAATTTTTCATCACTTATTTTTTTATCAAAAACAATATTATTTTTAATTGTTCCTTCAAATAACCATGTATCTTGTAAAACCATACTTAATAAATTTCTATAAGTTTTTTTATCTAAATCTCTTAAACTTACTCCATCAATTAATATTTGTCCTTCATAATCATCATAAAATCCCATTAATAAATTAACTATTGTAGTTTTACCTGCTCCTGTTTTACCAACTAATGCTACTTTTTGTCCTTTTTCAATAGTCAAATTAAAGTTCTTTAATACTGGTTTTCCTTTTTCATAACTAAAACTTACATCTTTAAATTCTATTTTTGAATTAAAACTAATATTTTCTAAATATCCATTATCCTCTTCTTCAGCATCTAATATTTCATATACTCTATCAACTGAAGCAATAGCCATTTGTAAATTTGATATTACCTGTGCGATAACATTCATAGGTTTATTAAAATCTTTCATATATTGAATAAATGATTGAATAGCACCTAATCTTAAATTACCTTTTATAACTTTAACAGCACCAATACCAACTACAATTATATAATTAATATTTCCTATTGCTTTATTAAAAGGAACTGCTAGTGAACTATAAAAACTACTTTTAAATCCATAATCTGCTAGTTTTTTACTTTCACGATTGAATTTTTGATTAAAATATTTTTCTTTATTAAATGATTTAATTATATCATTATTAGTAACACTTTCTTCTACAAATGAATTAACACTACCAATAGCTCTTTGATTTAATTCAAAATATATTTGTGTTTTTTTAACAATATATGAAAGTAATAAATAAGTAATTGGTATAACTGTTATTGTAAGAGTTGCAAGTAATGGATCTAATATATACATCATTATAATACTACCTATTATAAGTGAAAAATTATATACTAAATCTGGTATAATTTCAGTTAAATTATCAGTAAGTCTTTCAACATCATTAGTAATTTTACTAATAATATCTCCTTTTTTCATTTTATCTAAATAAGATATTTTTATTTTACTTATTTTATTTACTAATTTATTTCTTAAATCAAATCCTATTTTTTGACCTAATATTGAAGCTAAATTACTTTTAAAATAAGTACATATTGCTTCAATTATATAACAAGATGATGCTAGTAATAATATTTTAATAATATAACTTATATTAAATGGTAAATTATTATTAACTGAATTAAATAAGCTATCAGTAGCATAACCTAAAAATAATGGAGCTAAACTACTAAATAAAGCAGCTAATATACAAAATACTATAATTAATAAGTAAGCTTTATTATGTCCTTTAATTATTTTATATGTTTTTTCTATTGTTTCTTTAAAAGAAGGTATCTTTATTTTATTTTTATTCATAAATCACACCTCCATCTTTTGAGAATCTACAAATTCTTTAAATACTTTACTATTTTTAAGTAATTCTTTATATGTACCTATAGATTCTATTTTTCCTGATTCTATTACAAATATTCTATCTGCATTTTGTATAGTACCTACTCTTTGAGTAATTAATATAACCATTTTATCTTTATAATTCTTTTTAATAGCATCTCTTATTCTTTTATCAGTAATATAATCAATTGCACTAAAAGAATCATCAAAAAGTAAACATTCTCCTCCACTTAATAATGCTCTTGCGATTGACATTCTTTGTTTTTGTCCACCACTTAAATTAACAGCAGATTGTTCTACTATATAATTATATCCTTCTACATTACTATCAATAAAATCTTTTATATTAGCAATATACATTGCATTATTTATTTTATCTAAATTATATTTTGAATCAAATATTAAATTTTCTTTAATAGAACCTTTAAATAATAATGATTTTTGAGGTGTATATGCAAATATATTTCTTAGAGATTCTATATCATAATCTTGTATATTTATTCCATTTATAAGAATCTCCCCACTAGTTACATCAATATGTCTTAAAAGTAAATTAACTATTGTAGTTTTACCACTACCAGAAGAACCTATTATACCTATATTTTCTCCTTTTTCTATTCTAAAATTTAAATTTTTAAGCATATCACTTTTAGCATTTTCATATCTAAAACATACATCTTTAAATTCTATACTTTCTAAATTATGTAATTTTATTTTACCTTCATTTTCTATTGATACTTCTGCATTTAATATTTCATTTATTCTTTTAAATGATACTATTACTCTTGGTATATTTAATATAATAACTAATAATATTAAGAAACTAGTTAAAATAATACCCATATATTGTATAAATGCCATCATAGAACCTATTTCTAAAGTGTTTGCTTCTAAATATTTAGTAGAAATATAAATTATTATAATAGTAGCTATATTAATTATTAATATCATCATAGGTTGTATTAAATATAATATTTTATTTAAATATATATTTAAATTTTTATTTTCTTCATTTACTTTATTAAATCTTTTTTTAAAATAATTTTCTTTATTAAATGATTTAATTACTCTTAAACCTGATAATATTTCTCTAGATGATGCATTTAATTTATCTAATAATTTTTGTATTACTTCAAATTTAGGATAAACTAATGCAAAAATTGTAAATAATGATATTAATAAAATAACTACTGCAATTACTACTACTGGTGCTAAATTAGCTGCTTGTTTATATCCCATTATTGAAGCACCTATTCCCATAATTGGAGCAAATATAACAAGTCTTAATCCAAATGAAAAAGTAGATGTAATATTACTTACATTATTTGTACTTCTTGTAATTAGAGTAGATGCACCAAAATTATCTATTTCTTTTTTACTAAAAGTATTTATTTTTTTATATAAACTATCTCTTATTTTATAACCAAAAATATTAGAAAATTTACTAGTAGCATGTACTAACATTATATTAGATAAAAGTCCTACTACTGTAATAATTAACATATAAACTATTTCTTTTATAATAAATGCTTTATCACTACTAACTATACCTACATCTACAATATCACTCATTATATTTGGTAAATATAATTCACAAAATACTTGTATTATTGAAAATACTATCATAGCAAAAATATATATTTTAAGATCTTTTAATAACTTAAGTATTTTCATATTTTTATCCTTTCTATTCTTTTTTACATTATCATATTAATTATTTCATTCATTATATAAATATTATCTTCTTTTATATATAAATGATTATTACTATTAATTATATACCCTTTTTTTATTGCTTCATCTAATTTAAATTCTTTAAATATATCTTTATTAAATTTCTTTTTAAATAATTCTATATCTATTCCTTCTAATTTACGAAGACCTAATATTAATTCATTTTCTATTTCTTCTCTGTTTGATACAAGAAGTTCATTAAATCTAAATTTTCCATCTAAATATTTATTAAAATTTCTAGTATTTTCATATCTCATACTATTAATATAACCATGAGATGATAATCCAAACCCATAATATTCTTGATTATTCCAATAAGTTAAATTATGTTTACTTTCATAACCTTTTTTAGCAAAGTTACTAACTTCATAATGAATATAACCTTTTTTCTTTAGTTTTTTACATATATATTTATACATTTTATAATCCATATCTTCATCTATTGGTTTTATTTTATTATTGTATAAAATAGTATGTTCTTCTATTATTAATGAGTATGTACTTATATGATTAATATTTAATTTTAATAAATTTTTAACATCTTTTTTTAAGGTACTAAAACTTTCTACAGGAAGAGCATATATTAAATCAACATTAATATTATCAAAATATTGTTTACATTTTTCTATTTTATTAAATATATCTTCTTTATTATGATTTCTATTTAAAAATTCTAAATTTTCTTTATTAAAGCTTTCTACTCCAATACTAATTCTATTTACATTATTTTCTTTTAATAAATTTAATAATTCATCATTTATATCATTAATATTACATTCAAATGTAAATTCTAAATCATTAGTTACTTTAAATAATTTAATAATTTTAAATAATTTAGTTAAATTAGTAATACTTAAACTACTTGGAGTACCACCACCAATATAAATAGATTTAACTATATCATTTTCATAATATTCTTTTATTTCTTTTTCTAGCATTTCTAAATATTTATATGCCCATACATCATCATGTAAGAATTTACAAAAATCACAATAAGAACAAATACTATTACAAAATGGAATATGTATATATACACTTCTCATATCATTACCTCATTATATATTATACAATATTAAATATTTAAAAGAAAGAAAAAGTTCACAAACTAATTTGTGAACTCAAATTTATAATTTTTATTTTTTTAATTTCTTTTCAACAGTTTTATTATTTTCATAATAATGTTCAACTACACTTTTTATATAAGATGGTATTTTATTTAAATCAATTGCTGTTCTTTTTTCAACATCATCTTTATAAAATTCTAAATAATCTATTAATTCACCTTCAACTAGATCTCTCTTACTTATAGCAATTTCAAAATCTCTTTTACTAGTTAAAGTAAAATTAATTAAATTTGGATTATTTATACTTATATGTGAAGTTAAAAATCCATCATTATAACATGTTACTTTTTTACTATTTGCTAGTTTTGATTCCATATCATTATATTCTAAAACAAATTCTTCTGCTAAATATAAATATTTTAATATATTTTTTGAATTTAAATTTGTAAAATCATATATTTCATTTTCAAATTTTTTATTTTCTGAATGATTATTAATATAAACACTACCATTATATAAACCATAAGTTACAAATTTTTCTAAATTATCATCATTTGTATCATTTTCAAAAATAACTTTTAAAAATGGTATATTATTTTCAAATATAATTTTCATATTTTTTATTTTAGGTAATCTTTTCATAAAAATTTTTGAAGATAATTTATTATTTAATTTTTCAGATTCCTTAGATAAATTATATAAACTTATATATTTATTGTAATGTATTTTTAATATATTATTTAAGTCATATAAACTTATAACATTTTCATTAGATTGTATTACTTCTCCTGTTAATCTTTTAAATATTTTACTTTTTAAAACATCATAATCATAATCATGATACATACTATCACTTCCTACGAGTCCATATTATATCACATTTTGTATGAAAGTTCAATAAAATTCTTATTTTTCAAATGTAATTACATATCTTTATCTTAATTATCTACAATATTTTTATCAAAAAACACCCAGTTATTTAAACTGGATGTTCACAAGAAATTGGTAACATTATTAAAATGTTACAATATTATTTTAACACAAAATTTAATATTTATACATTATTTATCTCTTAAAATTGCATTATGTTTTTTAACTACATTTTCAATAATTTTATCAAATAATGGGTTTACATCTTCATCACTTAGTGTTCTTTCATTACTTTCAAAGTATAAATTATATGCGATTGATTTTTTATCTTTATCTATTTTATCTCCTTCATAATAATCAAATACTTCTACTTTATTTAATAATTTTCCTCCACCTTGTTTAATTGATGCGATTACTGATTCATTAGTAACATCAAGTGGTAATATAAATGCAACATCTTTAGATATACCAGGGAATTTAGAAAATTCTTTATATTTAATTTTACCTGTTTTATTTTCAAATAAAGTATCTAAATTAATTTCAACAACATAAACTTCATCTTTACATATTTTAGGATGTACACATCCAAACATACCTACTATTTTACCAGATACATTTATATAAACACTTTTTGTAGGATGCATTTCTTCTGGTAATTCTCCAAATTCAAATGAATATCTATTTTTATATCCTAAGTAATCTAATAATTCTTCTACAATACCTTTAACTGTATAAAAATCATAATATTCTTTATCTAGTCCTTCCATATAATTACCAGTAAGTAAACAAGCAAGTTTATTTTCTTCTACGTATTCTGCATTTATAGAACTAAAGCCTCTACCTATTTCAAATATAGATAAATCTTTTATATTTCTAGCTTTATTATAATTATATACATCTAAAAGTGATGTAATTAAACTATGTCTTAAAACTACTCTATCTTCAGTTAATGGATCAAGTACTTTAATAAGTCCAAATTCATCATTAGTAAATTTAAATACATCATCTACTTTAATTAATGAATATGTTATTACTTCATTAAGTCCTAAACTTACCATTTTATTTTTAATAATTCTATCTCTATTATTATGAATTGATGGTGTACTTTCAAATACTGGAAGAGTTGATGAAATATTATCTACTCCATATACTCTTGATACTTCTTCAATTAAATCTTCTTTTATACTAATATCTGTTCTTCTAGTTGGAACAGTTACTTTAAAGTTATTATCTTTAACTTCTACTTCAAAATTTAATCTTTCAAATACATCTTTTACATCATCTACATTTAAATTATATCCTAATACACTATTGATTTTATCAAGTGTAATATCTATAACTTTTTCATTTCTATCTAATGTGTTATATTCAATCATATCATCTATTACGCTACCACCAGCATATTTTTCTAAAAGTTGAGCACTTCTTTCAATAGCCATATAACATCTATTTACATCAAGTCCTTTTTCATATCTAATACTTGCTTCACTTCTAATTAATTTCTTAGATGTTTTTCTTATATTAGCAGGATTAAATATAGCACATTCTATTACAACATTTTTAGTGTTTTCATCTATTTCTGTATCAAGTCCACCCATTACACCAGCAAGACCTATTGGATCTTTACCATTAGTAATTACTATATCTTCACTAGATAATAATCTTTCTTGATTATCAAGTGTTACTAGTGTTTCACCATTTTTAGCATCTCTTACACTAATTAAATCTCCTAATTTATCAGCATCATAGAAATGTAATGGTTGTCCTGTTTCTAACATAACATAATTTGATATATCTACTACATTATTAATACTTCTAATATTACATGCCATTAATCTATTTTTCATAAATAATGGACTTTCTTTTATTTCAATATTATTAACTCTTCTTATTAAAAATGTATAACAATTTGGAGTATCAACTTTTAATGTAAGTGGAATTTTACCTTCTACTTTTCCATATGATAAATCTGGTAATTTAACTTTTTCTCTTGTAATAGCACAAGATTCATAAGCAAGACCTAACATACTTAATAAGTCTGCTCTATTAGCTGTAAGTTCAAAATCAATTATTTCATCATCTAATTCTAAATATTTAATTGGATCTTCTCCAACTGGAGCATCTGGATCTAATTCATGTATTCCATTTACATCTTTTTCACTTAAGAATTTATGATCTATTCCAAGTTCTGCAATTGAACATAACATACCATTTGATTCATATCCCATGATAGTTGTTTTTTTAATAGTACCACCTGGTAATACTGCTCCATCTAAAGCAACTATTACTTTTAATCCAGTTCTAACATTAGGAGCACCACATACTATATTTAATACTTCATTTCCAATATTAACTTTACATACATGTAAATGATCACTTTCTTTTAACCCTTCACAAGATACAACTTCACCAATAACTAAGTTATTTGCATTTACTAAAGGAAATATACTATCATATTCATTTCCTAATTTTAACATTGAATCTGCATATTCATGAAAATCAATATTATCTAAATTAGTATAATCACTTATAAATTTTTTACTTAATCTCATATTACATTTCCTTTCTATCAAAATTCTTTAAGAATCTATAATCATTTGTATAAAGTAATTTTAAATTATTAATTCCATACTTTAACATAGTTACTCTTTCTATACCTACACCAAATGCAAATCCTTGATATTTAGTATGATCAAATCCACAATTTTCAAGTACATTTGGATGTACCATTCCACAACCAAGTATTTCAATCCATCCTGTTCCTTTACACATTGAACATCCTTTTTTATTACATCCAAAACAAGATACATCTACTTCATAACTAGGTTCAGTAAATGGGAAATAACTTGCTCTAAATCTAATTTCTCTATCTTTACCAAACATCTTTTTAGCAAATAATTCTAATGTTCCTTTTAAATCAGATAATGAAATATTTTCTCCGACTACAAGT
The DNA here is from genome assembly GCA_947628985.1 of uncultured Bacilli bacterium. Lineage (GTDB taxonomy): Bacteria > Bacillota_I > Bacilli_A > RF39 > UBA660 > CAG-1000. The sequence goes on from CANRCA010000033.1 coordinate 9,057, forward strand.
CCTTCAACTTGAGAAAATTGATGTGAGTGAGTTGCATCATCATCATCTCTTCTATATGTTTTACCAGGACATATTAATTTAAATGGTTTCTTTTCTACATTTGCAAGCATACTTCTTACTTGCATTGCACTTGTATGTGGTCTTAAAAGCATCTCTTCTGTAATATAAAAACTATCTTGAGCATCTCTTGCTGGATGTGATGCAGGTAAATTTAAAAGTTCAAAACAATTAGCATCAGTATCTATTTCAGGTCCATCTACTACATCATAACCCATTGAAATAAATAAATCTTCTATTTCTTGTCTTACTTGTGTTAATGGATGAAGAGTACCAGTTCTTCTTTTTTTACTTGGAAGTGTTATATCTATTTTATCTTTTTCTAATTGTTTAGTTAAAAGTGTATCTTTAATTTCTTTTAACTTATTTTCAAGTAATTCTTGTAAATAAGTTCTTACTTCATTAGATTTACTTCCAACTTCTCTTTTTTCTTCTTGTGATAAACTACTCATATTAGACATTATTTCAGTAAATGCACTTTTTTTACCCAAATATTTAGATTTAATATTATTTAAAGTAACTTCATCATTACAAGAAGAAATCTCTTTTTGTGCTTCATTTTTAATCTCTTCTAATTTTTCAATCATAATTTCTCTCCTTAAAAAAAGCCATAAACTAAGGACGAAGTTACCGTGGTACCACCTTAATTCATGACTATATTAATCATCTTTAATTGTTAACGCCAAATTACGAACTTTTTATATGAAGGTGAATTCATGAAGATTTATTTATTGATATTTCACCATAAAATCAATTCTCTTTAAAATAAATTTATTTCATTACTACTTCTTCACAAAAGCTAGATATATTTTAACATTATTATTTTTAAATATCAATAACTTTTATTTAATTTGTTGGAGTTAAAACTAGACGGGCACCATATTGGTCGTTAGAATTACCGATCCTATTGAAGTCGAACTGACCGACTGCAGTCGTGCTGGGATGGCCGCCTCCACGATGGAACCATGGGTAAGTCGAGTCAACAAAGAACGCGACGTCAGCAAACCATGTACTTTGGTAATATCCATTATTCCAAAATGGTCCTAACTCTCCTGTTGCATCTCCTAGTATTCTATATTTATATGATGTTATTGTGCTAGATGATGAGTATTTATCCATGTATTTTGAATAAGTATCATTTGTTACTATATCATTCATTTCACTTGTTGTCATGTCATTGTTTTCCATGTATGATGCCATAGATTCCCAAGTACCACCACTCATATCATATACTCCACTTATATTTCTTGTTGTACTTGCTAAATATCCTGTTTCTGTATTCCATGGTTTATTTGCTGTTTCACTTGAAGCAGCATCTTTTGTATCTGCTGCATAACCTGTTAAAAAGTTACTATTATTATTTATTCTGACTTCATCTTTTATTCCATATTTTGAATAAGATAAATATGCTACTGCTCCCCATTCTGTATTTTTCATCATGTGACTGTCTAGATTTCTATTAAAATTATATGCAGTTTGGAAGAATGTTGCTACTGTTTGATTTCTCCATGAATATACATTTGGTTTTACTATTATTTTATTTGATAATGTACTTGCATAACTTTCTGTTTTTTGTGCATTTGCTGTTGTCCATGCAGATATATTTTCTGCTGTTATAGGATTACTTGAATTTGCATTTTGATTATATCCCATTTCAAATTTTCCTACCCAAAATCCATTTGATGGTATACTTAAAAATGCTGGATGTGTCATGTAATCATTTAATTGACATTCTTTTGTGGCATCACTTGCTTGTGATAATCCACTTCCCATTGGTGTTTTACATTCTCCTGATGTTTCTCCTGTATCTGTTAATCCAAACACTATGTCTATTTCTTGTACTTGACTGGCTGGCTGAACTGTTTCAACTTTATCATAATCTCCCATATTGAATAATTTATATTTATATTTTGGTATCCATACAAAATAGCCTCTTATATCTGAATCTAATATTGTATCTCCTGCTTTATAATTAGGATTACTTGGACTATCTACTAGTATTACTGCATTAGCCCACTTTTTAGATGCATAGTTATACCATTCATCTTTATATACATCTGCATATGTTGCAACTCCTGTATCTGATAATATTACTGGTAACATATTATCTTTTAATACTGGATCTGCTCCATGTAATTCACTATCTACATATTTTGTTTTTACTTCTTCTCCTTCTTCTATTGTACTTCCATCACATGCTGTTAAACCTGTTCCTTCT
>CANRCA010000034.1 GCA_947628985.1 uncultured Bacilli bacterium
TCAACATATATATCATATCATATCTTTTCATATTTTTGTATTGTTTTATCACCTCATATCTAATACACAGCAAATTTTTTAAATATTAATAAAGTTCTTTTTGAATTTTCTATAGGTAATTCATAATCTATTTTATTTTCTAATTTATAACTTAAATTTTCTAAATTATTAACTAATGATAATTCTTCTAAAACATTTGATTTTAATGGTATAAATTCTCCATTAATTTTTAACAAAGATGATGATAACTCTAATATAATATTTAAATTTGATACTGCTCTACACGTTACAATATCAAATATTTCTCTATTATTTTTTCCATAATCTTCTACTCTTTTATTTAAAATTTCAACATTATTTAAATTTAATTTATTTTTAACTTCTTCTAAAAATGATACTTTTTTATTATTTGATTCTATTAATGTTATTTTTGAATTATTAAATATTATAGCAATTACCATTCCGGGAAATCCTGCTCCTGTACCAAAATCACATATAGTTTTATTATCTAAATTTGTTGCTTTAACTAAACAAAGACTATCATAAAAATGTTTTAAATAAATATCTTTTTCTTCTATAATTGTAGTTAAATTAAATTTTTTATTCCATTCAATTAATAAATTTTTATATTCTTCTAAATCATTTATATTTTTAATTGATAAATTGATTCCAAGTTTTTTACAATATTCAATAAATTCTTCTTTAGTCATTATTATATTCCTTTTTTAAATATACAAGTAACATTGTTATATCTGCTGGATTTACTCCACTTATTCTACTTGCTTGACCTATTGTAAGAGGTCTTATTTTTGATAATTTTTGTCTTGCTTCTGTTGCTATATTTCTTACTTTATCATAATTTATATCTTCTGGTATTTGTTTTTCTTCTAATTTTAACATTTTATTAACTTCATTTTGTGTTTTTTTAATATATCCTTCATATTTTATATTAATTTCTACCATTTCAGCTATTTCATGATTATAATCATATTTTAAATAATCTAATAAATCAAAAATACTAATTTCTGGTCTCTTAATTAAATCAATTAATTTAATTTTAGAAACTATTTTTGATGAATTAAATTTATCTAAAAATTCATTGTTTTCTTTATTTACTTCTAAATAATTATTTTTTAAATATTCTTCTAAATCATTCATCATTTTTAATTTATTTTTATAAATATTATATTTTTCATCATTAATTAAGCCTAACTGCCTTCCATATTCTGTTAATCTAATTGATGCATTATCATGTCTTAATAATAATCTAAATTCTGCTCTTGATGTAAGTAATCTATATGGTTCTGTTATCCCTTTATTAATTAAATCATCAATTAAAACACCAATATATGCTTCATTTCTTTTTAATATAAATGGTTTTTTATTATCTAATTTTAATACAGCATTAATACCAGCCATTAATCCTTGAGCAGCAGCTTCTTCATAACCACTAGTACCATTTATTTGACCTGCAGTAAATAAACCACTTATTTTTTTAGTTTCTAAATTCATATTTAATTCTGTTGGATCAATAGCATCATATTCAATAGCATATCCATATTTTGTTATAACTGCATTTTTAAGTCCATCCATTGTATGAATTAGTTTTTCTTGAATTTCATGAGGCATTGTTGTAGAAAAACCACCTACATAATATTCAATATCATCACTTCTTTCAGGTTCTAAAAATATTTGATGTCTTTCTTTATCATTAAATTTAACTACTTTATCTTCAATAGATGGACAATATCTTGGACCTACACCTTTAATCATTCCACTATAAAGAGAACATTTATCTAAATTATCCATAATTATTTTATGTGTTTCTTTATTTGTATAAGTTAGATAACATGGTCTTTGATTGTTAACATCATAAGTTGCTTCATAAAAATTACTAAATGTTAACGGTTCTTTATCTCCTTCTTCTATTGTTACTTCATCAAAATTAATAGAACTTTTTAATATTCTAGGAGGTGTACCTGTTTTTAATCTTATTATTTTAAGACCATTTTCTTCTAATGATTTACTTAAAAACATTGAATTTTTTTCTCCATGAGGTCCACCTTTATAACTTTCATGACCACATAAAATATCAGAATTTAAATAAGTTCCTGTTGTTAAAATAACACATTTACTTTCAATAGTTTTACCACTTTCAGTAGTTATTCCTTTAATTTCATTATTTTCTACTATTAATGATTTAGCAAAATCTTCAAGTAATTCTAAATTTTCTTGATTTTTAAGTGTTTTTAACATTTCTTTTGGATAATTAACTTTACATCCTTGAGCTCTTAATGATCTAACACCTGGACCTTTTTTAACATTTAACATTTTTATTTGTAATAATGTTTTATCTGTGTTATAACCCATTTCTCCACCTAAAGCATCTATTTCTCTTACAACAATTCCTTTAGCTGAGCCACCAATTGATGGATTACATGGCATATCTGCTACATTATTAAAATTACCTGTAACTAATAAAGTTTTTTTACCCATTCTTGCACATGAAAGACTTGCTTCACAACCAGCATGACCTCCACCTACTACAACAATATCAAATTTCATAATATTCATCTACTTTCCAAGACAAAACTTACTAAATATTTCATCTAATAATTCATCTTTATAAACACTACCTGTTATTTCTCCTAAAGTTTCCCATAAATCTTTTATATTGATTTCAATTAAATCAACAGGTATTTCATTTTTTATTTCTTCATCTATTTTATATGTTATTTCTAAACATTTTTTTAAAAGTGCTATTTGTCTAGCATTAGAAATATAAGTAAAATCACTATTTGTAATATCATCAAGATGTAATACTTCAATTAATTTTTTCTTTAATAAATCAATTTTATCTTCTTCTTTACTAGAAATTTCTATACTTTCAAATTTATCTAATTCTTTTATTTTAGTTTTAGCTAAATCAGTTTTATTATAAACAACTAATACTTTTTTATCTTTTATTTCTTCTAATACTTTTTTATCTTCTTCTTCAAATTCACTTGAAGAATCAATTACAAATAATATTAAATTTGATTCTTCTATTTTTTTGATACTTTTTTCTATACCAATAGATTCTACTAATTCATTAGTTTCTCTTATTCCAGCAGTATCATATATATTAATAAGAATACCATTTAATGTTATTTCTCCTTCTACTATATCTCTTGTAGTACCTTTAATATCAGTAACTATTGCTTTATCTTCACCTAATAAACTATTTAAAATACTACTTTTTCCTACATTTGGTTTTCCAACAATACAAATATTAATTCCATTTTTAATTATTAATCCATTTTCACTTGTATCTACTAATTCTTTTATTTTATCTTGAATATATGACATTTTTTCTTTTATAATTTCTCTTGTTACAATAACAGCATCTTCATATTCAGGATAATCTATATTTACTTCTATATTTGCTATAATTGGTAAAACATTATCTTTTAAATCATTTATTTTTTTTGATAATTCTTGATTAATACCTTTCATAGACATTTTTCTTGCTGCTTCTGTTCTTGATTCAATCATATCATTAATACTTTCTGCTTGTATTAAATCTATTTTTCCATTTAAAAATCTTCTTTTAATAAATTCACCAGGTTCTGCTAATCTTGCGCCATTAGTTAATAATAATTCCATTATTTTATTAGCAGCCATTTTTCCACCATGAGTGTTTATTTCAACAATATCTTCACCAGTAAAAGTTTTAGGACTTTTCATTATTGATACTAATACTTCATCTATTTTTTCATTTTTATCCATAATAAAACCATAAGTTATTGTATTTGTATCTTTATTTGTTAAATCTCTATTAAATAACTTATTAACTATATTTATAGATTCACTACCACTAATTCTTATAACATTTATAGAACTTTCTCCTACAAGAGTTCCAATTGCGCATATTGTATCATCCATAAGTAGTCCCTTTCTTTCCTCAAGATTATAGCACAATAACTACTTTTTGTAAATAAAAATACATCAAACTACAGATTTACAATTACTAAAAAAATAAAATTTTTTTCGTTAATTTTTTTATTTTAAATATAAATTATAATGAATTATTTTTTTCGTTAATTTGAGAAATATCTATAAAATTATTCATTAATTGACACATGTTTTCTTTTGTTAAATTACCACTATTTTTAAGTTCTAAAAAAATTTGTGATATTTGATTTTTATAAATATCTATAAGGTTATCAATTAAAAAATTATTTTGTTGACATTGTAATATATAATCATCAATGGTCATATTAAAATAAGATAGTAATGAATGAAAAGCTATATAATACTTATCTCTATCTGATAAATCACTTTTAAATTGTGTAGAATCTAAATAATAAAAAGGTAAATTCATTTGTAAAGCTATATTTTTTGCTTCTTGATAATCACTATTTAAATCTGTTTCACCTAATCCAATGAATAATATTCCACAAGGCTTTGCGTTAATTAAAACTTCATTATAACAACTAGATGAAAATAAATCTTCTCCCTTTTCTTTTGCTCTCATTATTCCATTTTTTTCTAATACTTCTGGAGTTACAATAATTGTTCCTTTTTCTTTATTAGTACTTCCAGTACCAAAAACATTGGAACATAAGTCATAGCTACTAGACATAATAATTTCAGAATTATTTGGATATATAAATCCAACCCTTCTAATTGGGCTTCCATAAGTTGCAATAAAATTAGAACTAATCATACTACATGATGATTGAAGTGGTCTATTAATTAATCTAGTTATTTGTGATTTTAAATCTCCACCAGAAATATTAGAAAACAAAACTCTAAAATTTTCATTTTCTTTTATTGAATTTGATAATGATTGTTCCCATACTTTTTTAATTATTGGTTTATATTTTAATTCAATACTATGAATTTCAATTTCTTTATTTAATTTTATACAATCAATAATAATATCTTTTATTTGATCTTTATCTAATAATTTTCTATATTCATCATTTGTAATTAATGATTTCAAAGATTCAATACTTAAACATAATCCTTCTTTTCCATGAACGTCAATATATTTATTTTCTATAAAATCTAAATTTTTTATGTTATTTATATAATTTTCATATATATTTAAAATATAATTATATTGGTTTATAATATCATCACTTGTTATAGATACATTATCTATTATTTCTTTTAAAAATTTAAGTTCTGGATTTTCTTTTATAATAATACTTTCAAAACCATACTTAAATTTTATTATACCTATTACTGATATCAACTTATCATATAATGGTTTTAAATTTATTTCATCTGAATTTTTTACTTTTTTTAAAATGAAGTAAATATATTGCATATCTTTATCTAATTTTAAATTTTCATCATATTTCCATGTTTCTCTTTCAAATTTATCTACTAAATTTATTATTTGTTCTTTTGTTAACATCTTATCATCCTTATAAAATTTTATATATTAAAAATTACTACTTGCATAGCACAATTATAATTTATTTATTAATGACATTACAAGAATATTTACTTAATTTTACACATTTTAAAAATAGTGAATCAAATCCACTATTTTATTTTTCTTCTGTAGTTACTTCTTTATATTTAATAACAATACATCTATTAGGTTCTTCTCCTTCACTTTCTGTTGTTATATATTTAAATCCTTGTAAAGCTGTATGTACGAGTCTTCTTGTATATGCATCCATTGGATCTAATTTAATAGGCATTTTACTTAAAGTAACTTCTCTTGCTAATTTTTTAACTTTCTTTTCTAAAAAATATATTTGTTTTTCTTTATATCCTTGTACATCAACTGATATATTTACATATAAATCTACTGCATTAAATATAGCTTGTCTTAAATATATTTGAATAGATTCTAATATATGACCATTTTTACCTATTAACAATGAATTATTTTTAGAAAAAATTTCATATTTAATTTGACCTTCTCTTATTTTTACTTCTATTTTAGATTCTACATTTAATGATTTTAATAATTCAAGTAATAATTCTTTTCCTAAATCTGCTATATCACTTAACTTAACTATTTCAATAGTATATTTTTTACCTCCAAACAAACCACCTTTTTCTTCATATAATTTAGAAATTATATCTTCTTCTTTCACATTTAATTCTTCTAATGCCTTTTCTAAAAGACCATCTTCATTTTTTGCTTGAAATTTATACTTCTCCATACTTCTATTTACCTTTCTTTAATAACAAATTTTGAACTACAGTAAATCCATTTGAAACTATCCAATATAATGCAATTGATGTTGGTAATGAAAATGATACCATTGTAATAAACACTACCATAAATATACTCATCATTTTCATTTGTTGTGCTTGTGCTGAATCAACAGATGCATTCATATTTTTAAATGAATAATAAGTAGCTGCTAAAATTAATAATATTAATATTATATACCAATAATTACCTACTTTAAATCCTTCAATTGGTGTAGTACCTAAGTTAAATACAAGAAAATCATTTTCAAAAAATGCTGGTACTCTATAAACTGCTTCTAAAAATGCAAAGAATATAGGAATTTGTAAAAATGCAAATAAACAACTTGACATAGGATTAATATCATATTTTTTATATATTAATAGCATTTCTTGACTTTTAGCCATCATAGAATCTCTATCTTCTTTACCTTGATATTTCTTTTCTAATCTATTTAAATCCTTTTGAGCTTTTTGTAAATTTTCATTCATATTAACTGATTTTTTTGATATTGGAAATAATAATAATCTTAATAATAAACCAACTATCATAATAGCGACACCATTATTTTTTACTAATAAACCAACTTTTACTATAATCCATGCTAGTGGCTTAACAAATAAAGATGTCCATAATCCTTCATAACCACCTGAATTGATTTTTAAATTTTTACATTTAGGTAATTTATCATATTCAACTTTTAATTTATCCTTATTTTCTGTATATACCTTAACTAATTCATCACTTTCTGGCTTACATAAAATATTTGATACATATGACTTTTGAGTTTTATCTTCTAAAGTTATATTTACTCTTTTAGTACATCCAGTTAAAGTTACTAACAAAAGCAATAATATAAGTATTTTCTTTTTCATTACATTTCTCCTTTTAATATATTAATAAGTTCACTCTCTATTTCTTTATAACTTATTTCTAATATTGGTTTCCTCAATATTATAACATAATCATACGAATTATCTATATTATTTTTCATTATTATATCTTTTACTCTTCTTTTATATAAATTTCTAACATTAGCTTTTCCTATCTTTTTACTTACACTAATGCAATATCTATTAAAATTATAGTTATTAACATTATAATAAATGATAAAATACTTAGAAATTATTTTTTTAGAAAATTTTACTATCTTTTGAATTTCTTCATTTTTTCTAACTATATACTTTTTATTCATATTTTCCACCTGACAAATTTATTATATAAAAAAAATTACTTAATTTAAAGTAATTTATTTATTTTGCTAATTCTTTTCTTCCTTTAGCCCTTCTTGATTTTAATACACTAGATCCTCTTCTTGATAAAAATCCAGATGTTTTACTTTTCTTTCTATTATTAGGTTGAAATGTTCTTTTCATATTTTTACCTCCATTCCCTTCTTGCTGAGAAAGATTATATAATATGATAATTTAAAAGTCAACTTTAATCGATACTAATGATACTTTTTTTCTTTTAAAAAATTATTATGTTAACTTATCAACACTATACTAACAATATTATGTTAACTTATTAACAATCTATCAACAATACAAATTAACATAATGTTTAAAAATTGTTGAAAATGTTAGTAACTAATTTTATATAAGTGTTTATCTTAAAAAAATTGTTTACAATTTGTAAAAAAGTTGTTAGTATAAATGTTAATTAAAAAATTTATTTTGAATTTAAAAAAAGTTGTTTTATAATTTATTTAGAAGGAATAAAATCGATTGGCTATTATATATTAATGAAAGGGAAAGATAACTATGAATACTGAAGATATTTGGAATAAATTTTTATCTAAAATAAAATCTAAGGTTTCATTAATGACTTATAATTATATTTTTACTGACCTTAAATTATATTCATATGAAGATAGTAAAATAACTATAATAGTACCTAATGATTTAGTTTTACAAAATATCAATAAAAATTATTTAACAATTATTGAAGATACATTAAATGATATAACTAATGATTCATGTGAAATTAATTATATTTTTGAAAGTGACGTAGGTAAACTGAAAAAGAAAACTGAAAAACAAAGTAAAAATATTGATGAAATTGAACAAAATAATGATTTAGATATAGTAAATTATAAATACAATAGTAATTTTAATCCAAAATATACTTTTGATACATTTGTAGTAGGAGATGCTAATAAACTTGCTTATGGAACTGCGCTGTCTGTAGCACAAAATCCTGGTAAATTATATAATCCTTATTTTATATATGCTAAAAGTGGACTAGGAAAAACTCATCTAATGCATGCGATTGGTAATTATATTGTTACTCATTCAGATAAAAAAGTTTTATATATAACTGCTGAACAATTTACAAATGATTATAGAGCTATAATAAATGCTAAAAATAAATATGATAATAATGTATCTTATTTAGAAGCATTTAGAGATAAATATAGAAATGTAGATGTATTAATGATTGATGATATACAATTTTTAGAAAATGCTGCTAAATCACAAATTGAATTTACTAATACATTTAATACTTTATATGATAATGAAAAACAAATAGTAATCGCATCTGATACTTCTATAAATGATTATAAATATTTAGAAGATAGGTTAAAAACTAGATTTAGATGGGGACTTACAGAATCAATTAATCCACCTGAATTTGAATTAAAAAAGAACATTATTAAAAATAAAATAATTGTTAACAATTTTGATTTAGATATTAGTGAAGAAATAATTGATTATATAGCAAATAATTGTGGTAGTGATATTAGAAATTTAGAAGGTGCAGTTATTAGAATAGTGGCTTATAAATCAGCATTTAATATTCCTGAAGTTACTTTGGAAATAGCACAAGATGCTTTACAAGAATTTGTGAATACTCCTGTTTATAGAACTAATTCAGTTGCTAAGATAATAGATGTAGTTGCTAAATACTTTGGAATTGATAGTTCAATGATAAAAGGAAAAATGAAAAAGAAAAATATAGCTGATGCTAGAGCAATAGCCATGTATTTAAGCAGAATATTAACAGAAGAAAGTTTAGAAAGAATCGGTTTAGAAATGGGAGGAAGAGATCATTCAACAGTAATTTATTCTTATGAAAAAATTTCTAAGGAATTAAAAACAAATGCAAAATTAAAAGAAGAAATAAAAATATTAAAAGATAAACTATGTGAATAACTTAAAAGTTGTTAACATAATCAACATCAAAATAAATATAAAAATGTTAGTACTTAAGGTATAAAAATTAAGTTATTAACAATATTAACAGTCTATAATAATATTAATATTAAAAATAAAGGAGGGTATATTATGAAATTGTTAATTGAAAAAAATATTTTAATGGAAGGATTAAACTCAGTTAGTAGAGCATTATCAACAAGAAATATAATTCCTGTATTAAATGGTATAAAATTTGATTTAAATAATGATGGATTATATTTAACTGCTACTGATAATGAAATTACTATTCAATATTTTATTGATAAAGATAATATAAAAAATATAGAAGAAACAGGATGTGCTATTATATATGGAAAGTCATTACAAGATATTATAAGAAGATTACCTGATACAGATATTTTAATAGAAAATTTTGAAAATAATGAAGTTTCATTTAGAACTCCAACATCAACATATAATTTTAATTGTTTCATGATAGAAGATTTTCCAAATATAGTATTAGAAGAAGTTAAAAATCCAATTAAGTTATCGGGTCAAAAATTTAAAGAAATTATTAATAAAACTTCATTTGCTTGTTCACTTCAAGAAAGTAGACCATTACTTACAGGTGTTAATATAAAAATACAAGGAGATTTATTTGATTGTACAGCAACTGATTCTTATAGATTATCAAAAGTTAGTATTAAATTAGATAAAACTTATTCAGAAAATATTAACATTGTAATTCCAGCAAGAAATATTAATGAATTAGTAAAAACAATTGATAGTGATAATGAATTAGAAATACATGTATTTAGTAATAAAATTATATTTAGATTTGATAATATAGTATTCCAATCATCATTATTAAATGGTACTTATCCAAATACAGATAATTCAATCGCAAAAGAATTTAAATATATTATAAAAGCAGATTTAAAAGAATTATATAATACTCTTGATAGAGCTTCATTATTAACTCAATCAAAAGATAAAAATATAATAGATTTAGAAATAGATCAAAATGATTTCATTATAAGAGCAAGTAGTGCTGAAATGGGAAAAGTAGAAGAAAAGTTAGTAGTTGAAAATCAAACTAATAATAGTATAAAGATTTCATTTAGTGCTAAATATATGTTAGAAGCATTAAAAATGTTTAGTAAGGATTATGTTTATATCTTGTTAAATGGAGAAATTAATCCAATAATATTAAAAGAAGAAGAAAATGAAGAATTAATTGAGCTAATTTTACCAATGAAAACTTATTAAAAAAATAAAAATTTAATCAATTTGGTTAAATTTTTTTATTTTTTATTTTTTTTCGACAAAATTCGACATTTTTCGACAAACTGTGTGTGTTAGTATAGAAAACATTCTTAAAAAGAAAGGGGGTAGAATTATGGATTATGAGATCAACTTTGATACTCAAGCAATTTTACCAATTAACAATAAAAGTTCTAAAATAATAGAGAATGATAGTGAATATATTGTTAATTTAGATACATTAAGTATTTTAGAACATAGTTGTGAATATTTTGGTAGTTCTTATGAGGGTAGAAAAGAAGGAACAAAAAAATTACTTGGTATTACTCATAAATCTCCTATTATAGTAGAAGAAAGTCGTAAAATTATATTTTTTCCAACTAACTCACCAGATAATGAAAAATGTATTTGGATCAATTTAGAAAAAATAGATAAGTACTATAAGTTGGATCAAAAAAGATCTGCTATTAAATTTAAAAATGGTAGTATACTAGAGTTTGATATATCTTATGGTTCACTTAGTAATCAAATTTTAAGAGCTACTAGACTTAAATATATTCTTGAAGAAAGAATAGTTAAAAAAGAAGATATTTTATTATAATTTTATATAAATTATCTTTTTTTATGCCTTAAATTATGACTTTCTAAGCTTTTACAAGTATTTTTTGTAAATTTCTTAAAAAAGTTGAAATTTTATTAAATTTTTTAAA
>CANRCA010000035.1 GCA_947628985.1 uncultured Bacilli bacterium
AAAACTTTATTTAATTAAAAAGAGAGTCAATTCTTTATAAAGCTCTCATTTTAACATGACTTAGTCTGAATAGTTACTTAATAACAATAATATTTTTATAAAAAACTATTAAATTAATCAAATTTATTATATAATTATATTAGGTAATTATTATGATAGAGATATACAATAAAGATTTTATAAATGATTTTGAAGATTATTTAAAAATTGATAAAAATTATTCAGCTAATACATTAGAGTCTTATATTAGAGATATTAGATTCTTTTTAGAATATGAAAATAAAAAAATAGATGATATTACAAAAAAAGATATAGATAATTATATATTACATATACTTCCAAATTATACAGAAACATCTGTAAATAGAGTAATTGCTAGTATTAAAAGTTTTTATAAATATTTATCTATTTATAAAGGATTTATAAATGTAGCAGAAGATGTAGAAAGTTTAAAAAGAAAAAAAGCTTTACCTAAATATTTGTCTATTGAAGAAGTAAATCAATTATTAGATATAAAATTAGAAAGTACATTTGATTATAGAAATAAAGCTATGTTAGAATTATTATATGCTACTGGATTAAGAGCAAGTGAACTTATAAATTTAGATATAAATAATATTGATTTAAAAAATATGGTTGTAAATGTATTTGGAAAAGGTAGTAAAGAAAGAATAGTACCTCTTTCTAAATTAGCAGTTAATTATTTAGATTTATATATTAATAAATATAGAAGTTTATTATTTGTAAAAAATAAAAAGCCAACTGATGCATTATTTTTAAATAATCATGGAGAGAGAATTACAAGACAAGGACTATATAAAATGATAGGTGAAATTGCTAAAAAACAAGGCATTAATAAAGAAATAACACCTCATGTGTTAAGACATAGTTTTGCAACTAATATGATAGAGTGTGGAGCTGATATTAGAAGTGTTCAAGAATTTTTAGGACATGAAAATGTAGTTACAACAGAAATTTATACTCATCTTGCAAATAATTTCATAAAAGACAACTATAATGAATATTTTAATAGAAGTAAGAAGGAGTGAAATATGTTTAAAAGAGTATTTTTACTTGTTTTAGATAGCTTAGGAATTGGAGAAACTAATGATGCTTCATTATATGGAGATGAAGGATCTAATACATTATTACATACTATTAAAGATAGTTATAATTTAGACGTGCTTGAAAAATTAGGATTAACATCTCTTATAGGTATAGAAGAAAAAGATGTAAGATCTTTATATATGAGAGCAAACCCTAAAAACGAAAGAAAAGATTCATTAAATGGTCATTATGAATTAATGGGATCAATTCTTAAAAAACCATGTAACACTTATCCAGATGGATTTCCACTTGAACTTATTTCTAAAATAAGTCATGCAATTAATAGAGAAATAATAGGTAACATAGCAAGTGATGGAATGAAAATTATTAATGATTTAGGTGAAATGCATTTAAAAACAGGTGCTTTAATAGTTTATACTTCAAGTGACTCAGTAATTCAATTATCTAGTCATGAAGATATTATAAGTGTAGAAGAACTATATGAAATATGTGAAAAAATAAAACCAATTGTATTTAGTGAAGAATATAATATATCTAGAATAATCGCAAGACCATTTACTGGAAAAATAGGTAATTTTACAAGATTAAAAAGAAAAGATTATGTACAAGATCCACCATATAATGTATTAGATATATTATATAAAAATAATATAGATACAATTACTATTGGAAAAGTAGGGGACTTATTTAATGATAGAAGTATTAAAGCAAATATTAAAACTACAAATAATATAGATACTATGATGAAAGTAATTGATTTTGCTAAAGGAAACTTTAATGGATTATTATTTGCTAATTTTAATGATTTTGATAGTTTATATGGACATAGAAGAGATAGAGTTGGTTACTTAA
Organism: uncultured Bacilli bacterium; assembly: GCA_947628985.1. Classification (GTDB taxonomy): domain Bacteria; phylum Bacillota_I; class Bacilli_A; order RF39; family UBA660; genus CAG-1000. Next base: position 1,921 of record CANRCA010000035.1, read on the forward strand.
AAGCATTAGAAGAATTTAATTATTATTTACCAATTTTACTTAAAAATTTAAAAAAAGATGATTTACTTATTATAACTGCTGATCATGGATGTGATCCTACATTTAAAGGAAGTGATCATACAAGAGAAATGATACCAATATTAATTTATAATATAAAATTTAAAAATGGTAAAAGATTAAATGATAGAGATACATTTGCAGATGTTGGTGCTACTATACTAGATAATTTTAATATAAAAAATACACTTGAAATAGGTAAATCAATATTTGATGATTTAGTAAAATAATATTTTAAGTAACAAGATAATTTAGTATAGTATACTTGTTACTTTTATTATGGAGGATGTATGCAAATAGGTAGTAAATATAAAGTTACAATTATTGATGAAGATAATATAGGTAATGGTATAGCTAAAATAGATAATTATGTTATATTTGTAAAAAATGCTCTTTTAAATGAAGAAGTTATGATAGAAATAACTAATATAAATAAACATTATGCTTTAGCTAAAATAGATAATATTATTAAAAAAAGTAAATATAGAATAGATGTAATATGTAAATATTATGATTTATGTGGTGGTTGTGATTTTTTACATACTACTTATGAAAATGAAATTAATATTAAAATTAAATATTTAGAAAAGTTATTTAATACTAAAATTAATTATTTAGATAATTTTAATGTATTAAATTATAGAAATAAAGTTGTATTACACGTTTTAAATGGAAAATTAGGTTATTTTAACAGTAAAACACATAATTTATGTGAAATAGACTATTGCTATTTATTAAACCATAAAATCAATGAAAAAATAAGTGAAATTAAAAAATATAATTTAGATTATATAAAAGAAATAATGATTAGATGTATAAATAATAAAATAATGATTAATATTTATAGTGAAAAAGATAATATTGATTTAAAAAATATAAATTGTGATTCACTTTATATAAATGATAAATATATAAAAGGAGAAAAATATTTAATAGATAATTTAAATAATATAAAATATAGTATTTATCCTAATTCATTTTATCAAGTTAATAATGAAACAATGAAAATAATTTATGATAAAGCTAAAAATTATGTAGGATTTGGAAATAGACTTTTAGATTTATATTGTGGTACTGGTACTATTGGAATATATTTAAAAGATAATTATAAAAATATAACTGGTTTAGAAATAAATTCTAGTTCTATTGAAAATGCAAATATAAATAAAGAATTAAATAATTTAAATAATATAGAATTTATTTGTGATGATGCTAAAAATATAAAAGGTAAATTTGATACAATAATAGTAGACCCACCAAGAAGTGGACTTTCAAAAGAAGTAATTAATTATTTAAATGATTCTAATTCTAATAAAATAATTTATATTTCATGTAATCCTAATACACTAAAAAGAGATTTAGATTTATTAAATAATTATAAATTAGATGATATTTCATGCGCATCTATGTTTCCAAGGACAAAACATATTGAATGTGTATGTAAACTTATAAAATTATAGGAGGTTTAATTATGCAAAAAGTTAATTATCATTCTCATACTTATAGATGTGGACATGCTGACTTTAATATGAGTGATGAAGATTATGTAAAAGAATATATTGAAATGGGATTTAAAGAAATAGCATTTACTGATCATGCTCCAGAAAAAAATAAAATAGATAAAAGAACTGATATGAGAATGGAATATGATGAAAGAAAAGATTATTTAAATTCAATAAATAAATTAAAAGAAAAATATAAAGATGTCATAAATATTAAATCTGGATATGAAATAGAATATTTACCAGGTGAAGAAGAAAATATGATTGAATTAAAAAATGAAGTAGATTTACTTATATTAGGACAACATTTTATTTATGATAATGATAATAATTTAAAAATATTTGGAAGACACAAAATTACTGATGAAGAACTTTTAAGATATGCAAATTATATAGATAATGCTTTAAAATTAAATATTCCAAGTATTTTAGTACACCCAGATATATTTATGTTATCTAGTAATGAGTTTGGTGAAACTGAAAAAGAAATTACTAAAATGATATGTGAAAGTGCACAAAAATATAATATTCCACTTGAAATAAATTTAAATAATATTTATTCTAGAACTTATTTAAGGGGAATTGATTATTTTAATATTTCAAATGATAGTAAAAAAGAAATATTAAATAAAATTAGTTATCCTAATAAAGAATTTTGGAATATAGTATCTAATTATGATATTAAAGTATTATATGGAATAGATGCTCATTATAAAGGACAAATTCTTTTATTTAATGATCTTGTTAAAATAGCAAATGAAATAATAGGGAAGGATACTATTAATAAATTAAATTTTATAGATAAATTATAGTTTATGTTTGTATATTTAATAAATATAAAAATATAATTTATTGTGATGAATAAATGAATTTATTTGAAACTTTAATTATAAGTTTAGCCCTAGCAGCGGATGCTTTTGCAATATCTATTTGTTGTGGTTTAAGTTTAAGTAAAAATGAAACTAAAAAATGTTTTGCTGTAGGATTTAGTTTTGGTATATTTCAAGCTGTTATGCCAATGATTGGTTATTTATTAGGTGGTACTTTTAGTAAATTAATTACTAGTATTGATCATTTTATATCATTTGCTTTACTTACATTTATAGGAGGTAAAATGATATATGAATCAATAAATAATAAGAATGAAACTTATGATATTTTAAATTTTAAATCGCTTTTAATATTATCTATTGCAACAAGTATTGATGCGCTTACTTTTGGTATTGCTTATAGTTTTGCATATAATACTAAAGTAATATTAACTTTTATAATAATTGGTATTGTTACATTTATTGTATGCACATTAGGAGTTAAAATAGGAAATAGTTATGGAATAAAATATAAAAATGTATCTGAGATAATAGGGGGAGTAGTATTAATTTTATTTGGAATAAAAATATTATTAGAACATTTATTAGTATAAAAAAGGTAATTTACCACATATTGGTTAAATTACCATCTTTTTTATAATATTTATCCATTAAAACTACATGAGGGAAACTAGAACTTAATTCTGATTTTTTATATTTTGTTATAACAACTCCAATTTCATCATACCATAGTGCTTGAGCAACATAATAGTAATCACTATCTATTCCTATAATTATACCAATATGTCCACCAGCAGCATAACTATGAAGTAAATCTCCTACTTTAATAGTATCAGATTTTGCAAGTGTAGTTGTTAAATTTTTTAATTCTCCAAAATCAGTTAAATCACTATTATCAGAAAATCCTGCTCCTACATCTTTTACATCAAATCCAGCATTTAATAAAACCCATGATACAAAACCACTACAATCAAGTCCATTATCCATTTTTCTTTTAGCAGGATTTGAATACATACTGCATCCCCAAGGCTTAGGACCAGTACTAGATCCAGTAATATTTTCATATCTACTAGAATCTAAATAAAATCCAACATGATAATATCTTCCTTCGCCATCTACATTATTAGTTGTTTGTCTTCCGTTTTCATAAAAGTAATTTATTCTATATGGAAATTCTAAAGTTAAGAATCTTGCAGCTTCTACAGCAGCAGCCCTAGTTTGATAAGTAGCATCATTGATTCTATCTTTTAATATAGTATCAATTAAATCATTATCACTTTTACTATGTTTATTACATTCTAAATAACCTTTATCATAATCATATCCAGATTTAGGCATAACAGTAATTAAATCAGTAACTAATACATTAATTTTATATGTATTTTTATTATATTTAACACTTATAATAGTATTACCATTTTTAAGCCCAGTAATAACACCATTTTCATCAATACTAGCAACTTCACTATTAGTATTACTAATCTTTAATTTATCACTATTACCAATGATTATATTATAAAAATTATATTTACCATTTTTAGCTAAATAAATTTGATCTTTTTTAGTATTTATATCTACTAAAACTTTTTTATCACTTTTATATATTATTTTATCTTCAGTTTTAATATATAAATTATTATTACCAAGTTTATATTCTTGATTGCATTCATTATTTTCAATTAAACTCCAATTTTCATCATCTATTGATGGTTCACTCTTAGATAAAATACAATAAATAGGTTTATCATGTTTTCTAGTGTTAATAATTATTTTATTATTTTCATAATTAAATGATTTTACTATTCTTTCATCTTTAACATTATGAAAAAATAATAATTTAATAAACATATAAATTAATAAAATTACTATAAATAAGGAAATAAATCTAATTATTTTCTTAAGTAAACGTCTATATTTTTTTCTTAATCTTATTTTCTTTTTATTCATATATTTATTTTATCATATATAGTTAATACAAGTAAATAAAAAGCATTCATTTGTATCATGAATGCTTTAAAAGAACTAACGACTTCTAGATGAACTTTTAGCGTTACTTCTACTTCTAGAATTACTTCTAGCATTAGAATTAGCATTTGCATTTGCTTTAGCATTACTTCTAGCGTTATTTCTTGCATTAGATCTAGCGTTTGAGTTTGCTCTAGCATTGCATCTAGCATTACTTCTTGCGTTATCTCTTGCATTAGCCATTTTTAATCACCACCCATTATTATTATGGTAATATTTTAAATTTAAATGTATATAATTTTAGTATGAAAATGGAAATAATTGGTCCTTTATTATTATCAATAATAGCTGGTTTATCTACTTTAATTGGATGTATTTTTATATTCTTAAAAGTGAAAAGAATAGGGGAGTTTATAGTATATAGTTTGTCCTTTTCTATGTGTATTATGCTATTTGTATCACTATTTGATTTACTTCCTAATTCATTAAATACAATTTTTAATAATTATGGTTTATTATTTGGAATAATTATATCAATTTTAACTTTTTTATTAGGATATTTATCAATAGATAAAATTAATAAAAAAATAAATAAGAAAAATAAAGATAACTCTTCATTATATAAAATAGGTTTGCTTAGTATGATATCATTAATGTTACATAATTTTCCTGAAGGAATAGCAGTATTTATGAGTGCATATACGAATATTTCAATAGGAATTAAACTATGTATTGCAATTATGCTTCACAATATACCAGAAGGCATAGCAATCGCAGTTCCGTTATATTATGGAGGGCAAAGTAGGGGAAGTGCTATTAAAATGACACTTGTATCTGGACTAGCTGAACCAATAGGTGCCCTACTTTCTTATATATTTTTAAAAGATATAATAAGTAATGTATTGCTTTCATATATTTTAATATTTGTTGCAGGTTTAATGATAAGTTTATCTATTAATGATATGTTAAAAGAAATTATAAAATATAATAAAAAATTATATATGATATTAGGTATACTTACAGGATTATTTTTTTTCTTACTACTCTCTTTATTATAAAAATAAATAGGGGAGTTATTATTTAAAAATTTCATATAAAATTACAAATTAAATATAATTCATATTTTTAATCGAGATGAATAATTATTCATCTTTTTAAATCTCGATTCGTTCTAGAAACATTTTAATTTTATAATATTTATTATTTTTGATAATATTAATCATAAAGTAGGTATAATATACTATATTTAATAGATTATATGAATAATTATATTTATCTAATATTTAATATGTATTTTTATTAGAAATAATTTATATAAAATCTTATAATTATTTTAGATTTTTAAATTTATATAAACTTTAATAGAATAAATAAAAATCAATAAAATATTTATTGATTTTTTAAGTGTTTTCTTAATAATATTTATATTTTAATAATATAGAAGTTAACATAACATACATTATCGAAAGTTATATTTTTGATATAAAATAAAGAAAATGGTTATACTTTTCTTGATTCAATATCAGCCATTTTCTTTAATACTTCAGCAACATTTTCTTTAGTTATTTCTGTATAACCAAGTTCTTTTAATGCTTGTACTTTATATGTATTTAGTTGTTGTGTTCTTCCTAATTTTTCTTCTTTATCATTTTCAATTTCTTGTTCAAATCTATTATGTGATTCAACTAATTTAGATTTAGAAGCACCACCATTATTATATAGATTAAATGCTGTAAATATTATACTTTCTAATATAAATTGTTTTGTTTCATTAAATTTAAATTCTTTTGCATTAGTAAATCCAGTTTTTTTAGATAAATAAGCAAATATATATTTAATTTCAGGTACATTATCAAGTGATTGTAATACATGATATAAATATAAGAAAATCCAATATGTTTCTTTTGTTTTTTCTTCAGTAAATTTTTCTTTAATTAAAAATATTATATCATTTAATAATTCTTGTTCTTCTTTAGTTAAATTTTTATAATTGAATTGTTGACTATTCATATCTTTTACATTTTGATTTAATCTAGTTTCAATATTTTCTAAATATTCACTTGTTACTTTAATATTTTTAATTGCTTTATCACTACCCTCTTCTATATCTAAAAGTTTTAATAGTAATATTCTTTTTTCTTGAGGCCATTTACTTAATGAATCTAATTCTAAATAATTATATATCATTTGTCTTGATACACCTAAGTATTTAGCTAATTTAACCTTAGAAATACCTATCTCACTTAATAAATCATTTAATTCTTTCATTTATACAACTCCGTTTCCTTTTCCTATTATTAACAATATAATTGTATAATACTTTACATTTATTTGTCAATAATTTTGTTAAAAAAGAGTTATTTTTTTAATGATAGATTATAACTTTCATTAATTAAATCTATTATAATATCACTTGAAATAGTTTTATCTAAAACAATACTTATCCAATATTTTTTATTCATATGATATGCTTTATAATAACCATTTTCATTAAGTAAATTTTCTATTTTATTTGGATCTAATTTAATATTTATTATTTCTATTTCTTTATCACTTTTATTATCTAATTTTTTCTTATTTATATTCATTATAAGAGCAAACCATTTATTATTAATTTTATTTCTAAAAACTCCAGAATTATCATTTTCCCATAAAAACTCAGGATTAATATTATATTTATCTTTAATTAATGCTGCTATTTGGTTGGTTTGATCATTAATAAAATCATTATTTATAAAACAATTATCTTTAATATCATTAAGTAATATTATAATTTCATTTTTAATAATATTTGCAAATGAACTATTATTATCTTTTATTCTAAAACTAGTATATTCATCATCCATTGATAAATCATATACTTTTACAATTACTTTACCTAGCTTATCAATAAAAACATTTATCATAAATGTATTATCCATAATATATTTAGTAAATTTATATAAATTGTCATTTAAAGTAAAACCATAATCTAATAATTTATTAAAATTTACTTTAGATTTTTTAAATATTTCATCTTCAATATTCATAAGTACTCCATAAAATCAATATAAAAGAGAATTAAATTCTCAATTATTTTATATTAAACATTCCAAGTATATTATCTCCAGCATAAGTTGTAGGTAGATGTCCATCCCATTTTTCAATAAATTGTTTTGTAACTAATTCATCTGTTAAAGATTGTTTTAATAAATCATTTGCTTTTTTAGTTGCTTCTGCTTCAACTATTTTAGTTTCTGCTTCAAGTCTTGCTTTTTCTAAATTTTGTTCTGCTACTTGTTTATCTTCAATAGCCTTAGTATATTCATCACTAAATTTAAAATCAGTTAAATTAAAATCTTCTACTATAATTCCATATTTTTTAACTTTTTCTTGTAATAATTCTAAGCAACTACTTGATACCTCTGCCCTTTTAGTAGTTATTTCTTCTGCATTATATTTTGCTATTGCACTTTTAATACTTTCTTTAATCGCAGGTTGAAGTACAATTTCTTCATAACTACTTCCAACTGTTCTATATAATTTAGTAGCTTCTTTACTATCTACTCTATAGTTAACAGCAATTGTAGTATTAATAACTTGCATATCTTTAGTAGAACTTTCTACATTTAATTCTGATTTTTGTACTTTAATATTTACTTTAACAATACTTTCAATATATGGTATTTTTAAATTTAATCCTTCATTTAAACTAGTATTAACTATCTTACCAAATCTTACCTTTAGCCCTACTTCACCCGATTTAATAATTTGAAAACTATTAAATAAAGTAATTAGTACAACAAAACAAATTATAAAACATAAAACAATTTTCTTTTTAGTCCTATTATCTACTATAATTTTTTTCATAAAAACCTTCTTTCTAATGATATTTTATCAAAAATATATATTATATTCAATTTATTTAAATTGACTTAAAAAATCAATTTTATTATAATCAAATTAAGGAATGGAATTATTATGGAAGAATTTTTAAAAGAAGCTAATAAATATAATATATTTTCTTATGAAGATTATTTAATATCAGGAATTCATTATAAAATAGCTAAAATTAAATTATTAAATGATTATTTAAAATTAAAATATAAAGATAAAAATATAAATAAATTACCAGTTTATATAGATTTTGATGGTGTTATATTTGATACTTATGGTTATGTTAGAAAAGAAGTTCTAGATAAATATGGAGTTGATATTTATACTCATAGTAGAACTAATATTGAAGAAGAAAAACTAATACATCAATATTTTTGTTCATTAAATTGGCAAACTTTATTAGCAACTGGAAGCACTTTAAATGCAAGTAAAGTATTTTTAGATTTAATTAAAGATAATATTTTATATGATCCTACTATTTATACTGCAGTAAATAATAATTATGAAAAAGAAGAAAAAATAAAATATTTTGATAAAACTTTTAAAAATATACCTTATAAATTTATGGAAGAAAGAAAACCAAAAACTGTTATTAAAGAAAATTCAGTATTAATAGATGATGATGATTATAATTTAGAATATTGGCAGTTTTACCCTATTCATTTTAACTCTAAAATAAATAGTATTTTTCCAAGTATTGATAATTTAGGAGAATTATTTTATTTATTTAATTATAATGAAAATAAAAATTTGATAGAACCAAAATATTTATATAAAGATTTAGAATTAAAACTTGATAAAAATAATAAAAAATTAAAATGGCAAAAAAAATAAATATAGAAATTTAAACTATATTTATTTTTTATAAAACATACATCTAAAACTCTTCTTCCATAATGTAATTATTTTTATAGTTTTAATACCATTCAAGATGACATACATCTAAAACTAGTCCTCAAAATTATAATAAATATTATACGTTTGTTAATGTCAATATAATTTTGTACAAAAAGTGGAAAATAAGCGTGTACAAAAAGTGGAATATTGTGATACTAATTTTTAGTATCATTTTTCATTACTTGAATCTTCC
>CANRCA010000036.1 GCA_947628985.1 uncultured Bacilli bacterium
GGAAATGCCTGTTGATGTTAGTGAAAATAATCATATGTCATTTGAATAATTCATCAGCACTTTTGTTCATAAGAGATAAATCTTTTCCTTCTGCCCAATCAATATGATCAACAAAAGCTTCTTTAGTTACGATTTCAAATTTCTTATTATAAGAATCTAATCCTTTTAAATAATTTATTTCTTCTTCACACCAAGGACATCCTCCTGCTTCAAAAACATAAACTTTTACTTTTTTATTTTCATCTGCAAATATTGATAATGGTAAGCATAAAAGTAATGTAAATACTATTAAAAACTTTTTCATAAATCCTCCTAAATAATTAATTGCAAAATGATTATAACATATTTTTTAATTAGATACAAACAACTTCACAATAATATCACAATTAATTATTAAGTTTATGATGTACTTGAGTAGTATCCATTGTTATTCTATCAAATTTAAATCCTTTAGAAAGTGCATATTTTATCATATCATCTAAAGCATCAGCTGTATAAGATTTTATATCATGAAGTAATACAACATTCATTTTAGATTTAGATATTCCTTTAGTAAAATTTTTATAAACGCAATTTCTTCTTTCTTCTGATGTTTTTTTCTTAGTACAACTTCCTGCATCTTCTACACTTAAAGTCCAATCAAAATAATGATATCCTCTTTGTAAAACTTCATTTGTTAAAATGGTCATAATTCCTTTATTAAATTTACTTACTGTATTTGAAGAACCTCCTGGAAATCTTACAATAGTTGGTTTTTCATTTGTTAATTTATATACTCTATTTTCTACTTTTTCTAAATCTTTAAAATAACTATCAACGGATGCATATACTTTACCATAATTATGTGATGAAGTATGTATTGCTACTGTGTGTCCTTCTTCACTTTCTCTTTTAATTAAACTATCGCTTCCATTACTAGTTACAAAAAATGTTGCTTTTATATTATATTTTTTTAAAGTATCTAAAATTTTAGAAGTATATGAAGATGGTCCATCATCAAATGTTAAAAATATTACACCTTTTTCTTCACCATTTATATTTTGACCTGTTAATGAATTATAAACATAAACATTTCTCTTAATACTACTTTCATTATTACTAGAATCTACTGCTGTATAAGTAACTGTATATACTCCAATTTTAGATGTATTTACATTACTATCAACTTTAACATTAGTAATTTCTGTATCACAATTATCAGTAATTTCATATCCAGGATCTGTATACTTGTCATTTTGTTTTACATAAACATCTTGTTTTCCTTTTAATTTTATTACAGGTGGTGTTTCATCACTAATATTAATAATTCTTTTAATTATTGTTTCATTATTAGATGAATCTTTTACTTTATATATTCTTTCATTAACATTATTTTCTATAGTAACTTTATCTGTAATATCACCATCATAATTATCACTTGCTGTATATCCTTCTTCTTCATAGCTATTAGCACTACAAGCATTTACTTCACTATTTCCAACTAACTCAATAACTGGATTTACTTTATCTACTACATTTACAATTATTTTCTTTTCAATATTATAAATAAATATACGTAATTTATAATTTATTTCATATTTACCTACTTTAGAAGTATTAACACTTTTATTATAAGTTATTTTATTTGATATATTTTTTCTTAAATATTTACCTTCTACTGTTGGATATTCAAAAGTATCAAAAACATTTATAGTTATTTCATTATCTATATTTTTATTATTATATTTAATATTTATTTTAGGTTTTGTAAGCAATATAAAGCAAAATATTAATATAATCATTAATAAAATCATTAAAAGAATAATATTTTTTCTTACTACATTTTTCATACTTCTATATTTATTATAACCTTTTTTATTAATAATAATGATTTTTATATTTTATGTTTACACATTTCATACACATTTATTTTTTTAAAAACCATATTCATTATAATTATTCTTATTTTTATAATTTTCTATCATTATTTTTCTAGTTTCATCCATATCTTTTGGTAATTCATTTATATCAAACCATTTTAGTTCACTACATTTATCTTTTTCCATAATTTGTTCTTTTCCATTATATTTATTAGAACTAAATACTACAAATATATAATCTCCATAAGATACATTTGCATGCATAATAGATACAAAATTTAAATCTTCTTTTTGAATACTTACACCTATTTCTTCTTTAGTTTCTCTTATCATAGCATCCTCAAGTGATTCATTATTTTCTAAATGTCCACTTACAGATACATCAAATGTATTATCAAGTACTCCAGTATTATATCTTTTTTGTAATAATACATATTCTTTATTATTTTCTTTTTTAGTTAATATTAAAAATACAGCACATTTTAACATAAATCTTTCTTGCATAAAACTCACTACTTTCTAAAAATAATTATACATTTAAAAAGCAACATTTTCAATTAATGCTACTTTGTATTATTTCAATTAATTTATTTATTTTAATATTTTTTCCTTTTGATGATTTATTTATATTTATATATTTATTTAATAAATAATTTAAATATTCTATATACATATCTTTATCATCAAAATTTAATCCAAGTAATAATTCTTTTTCATTATATTCATAATTTCCTGGTATAAAAATAATTAAATTATAATATTTATTATTTTCTTTAATTATTCTTTCTTTATATACTTTATAATTTAAATTATTCATTTCTTTTCTTAATATATCATGATAATTATTTGAAATTGTAATAATTTTTTTAAATTTTAATTTTGTATTTGAAAGTATATCTAATATTGTATGTGTTCCCATACCTGATAAAACTAATGTATCAGCTTCACTCTCTTTTATATTATTAAGTCCATTAGATACTCTTAAATCTATTAATGGATTATTTATATCTTGCATTGCTCTTTGTATTACTTTCTCACTTATATCACATGCGATTGATTTTTGATTTCTAAGTGATAATAATATACTTAATTTAGCTTGATCACACCCAACATCTACAACTTTATCATTAGTTTCTATATATGAATATATTGTTTCTATTCTATTCAATTAAGAAATCTTTTAATTTTTTAGCTCTTGAAGGGTGTCTTAATTTTCTTAGAGCTTTTGCTTCAATTTGTCTAATTCTTTCTCTTGTAACTTTAAATTGTTTACCTACTTCTTCTAGTGTATGACTTGTTCCATCAAATAAACCAAATCTAAGTTCTAAAACTTCTTTTTCACGACTAGTTAATGTATCTAATACTTCTCTTAATTCATCTTTTAATATTTCATATGTTGCAAATTCTTCTGGTGACATAGTTCTTTCATCTGCTAAGAAGTCTCCTAAGTGTGAATCATCTTCTTCACCTATTGGTGTTTCAAGTGATACTGGATCTTGACTAATTTTTCTAATTTCAGCAATTTTATCTACAGAAAGTCCCATTTTTTTACTTAATTCTTGATCTGTTGGTTCTCTATTTAATTCTAATGTCATTTGTCTTTCTATTCTAGCCATTTTATTAATTGTTTCTACCATATGTACTGGAACTCTTATAGTTCTTGCTTGATCTGCAAGAGCACGAGTAATTGCTTGTCTTATCCACCAAGTAGCATATGTTGAAAATTTATATCCTTTATCATAATCAAACTTTTCTACTGCTTTCATAAGACCAATATTTCCTTCTTGAATTAAATCTAAGAATAAAAGTCCTCTTCCAACATATCTTTTAGCAATACTTACAACTAAACGTAAGTTAGATTCTGCTAGTACATTTTTAGCATGTTCATCACCTTCTGCTACTTTTCTAGATAATTCTTGTTCTTCTTCTAATGTAAGAAGACTAATTTTACCTATTTCTTTTAAATACATTCTTACATTATCATTAACAGACATATCTTTACTTTCATCAGGTACATCATCTATAATTATTTCATTTTTTAAATCTATTTCATTATTTCCATCTTCATCTTCTGCTCTTACTTCAATATTATTTTCTGTAAGTACATTATATAGCTTATCTAAATCATTAGCATCTAATTCTAAATCAATTGTTTTTTTAGCAATTTGCTCATAAGTTAAATATCCTTGTTCTTTACCTAATTTAACTAATTCCTCAATTCTTTCATCTAAAGTTTTAATATTATTTACCATTTTAACACATCCTTCTTTATATTCTCTATTTTTTTAGCTAGTTCTATTTGTTTATTTACATCTAGTGTTTCTTTCATTTCTTCTTTTAGTTTATTTATTTTTTTCTTTATTGAATATTTTTTTATTATATTTACATATTCATCTAATTCCTCCATTGTATATTCATCAACATTATGAAATTTCATAACTTCTTTTAGTGTTTCATTAGATTTTTCATCTTCTGCTATGTAATCTATAAAATCACTATAATCAAAGTATCCATAATCATTTCTAAATTCAATTATTTTATATGCTAGATTAGACATATTATCATGTATTAAATATCCTAATGTATTTTCAAAATATAATATTACATCATCATAATGAAGCATTAAATATATTATTCTTATTTCACTTTCATCATATTTATTATACCTTCTTTTTTGTACTTCTTCTTTTACTTCTTCTTTCTTTATATTTGATGAAGAGATTTTATTTCTAATAATTGATTCATCTATATCAAATTCTTTAGATAATTCTTTTATTTTAATTTCTTTTAATATATTATCATTTATTTCATTTATAGATTCAATTGCTTCATTTATATATTTAGTTATTTCTACTGAATCTTTCATATTTTTATTTGATTTTAAATAATTAAGTTTAAAATCTATAAATGATATTCTATTATTATATGCTCTATCAAAAGCATCTTTTCCTTTTGCTACAATAAACTCATCACTATCTTTATAGTCTTCAAATACTATTACTGATACTTCTATATTATTTTTAGTAAGTAATTCTCCTACTTTAATTGTAGCTTCAACTCCAGGATTATCTTGGTCTAAATTAAGTACTACTCTACATTTATATTTTAATATTTTTTCTAAGTGGTCTTTTGTAAAAGAAGTACCCATTAATGCAACTACATTTTTATATCCAATAGAAGACATTCTAATGGTATCCATAAATCCTTCTGTTATAATTATTTCTTTACTTTTTTTAATATTTGTAAGAGCATTATTTATATTATAAAATACACAACTCTTTTTGAATATAATTGTTTCTTTAGTATTTACATATTTAGATAAGATATTATTTTCTAAATCATTTTTTAAATATTTTCTTCCTGAAAAAGCAATTACATTATTATTTTCATCAATTATTGGAAAAATAATTCTATTTTGAAATGTATCAAAATATCTTCCATCAGTAGTTTTAGTAATATCTACTTTTATTAGATCATCAATATCATATTTACTTTCTAATATTTTTGTTAATTTATTGTTAAGAGAAAGTCCTATATTAAATTCATTAATAATATCTTTGTTAATACTTCTATCTTGTAAATATTTAATTGCATCTTTTCCACTGCTAGATACTAAATTATTTTTAAAGTATTTGTTAGCAACTTCATTTATTTCATAATATTTATCAAATTTAGAAGTTGTTTTTTTAGGAAGTGAAACATCTAATTTAATTCCTGCTCTATCAGCAAGCATTTTAATGGCTTCTACAAATGATATTCCAAGTCTTTTTTCAAGGAATGTTATTACGTTACCACTTTCTCCACAAGAGAAACATTTATAAATTTGTTTTTCTCTGTGTACACTAAATGAAGGGTTGTTATCATTATGAAATGGACATTTGCCTTTTAATTTGTCATCTAAGTCAACATAGCTACGAATAACATCAACTATATCATTCTGAGACTTAATTTCATCAATTACTTCTTTTGGAATTAAAGCCATTTTTTACCCTCCTAATTAATATATACGACACAAAGTAAAAAAACACTTCTTTTTTTTCATTTTATTTCAAAATTTAATGCATATTATACCACTTTTTGCATATAATATATAGTTTTTTTTTAAAAAAAAAGAGTTCTAATCGAACTCCTATAAACATTCTACATATGTATCATTTAAACATCTAATACAACATAAGCAATTAGTATCCATTGTAAATAATGAATCAGTTGAAACATATGGATAAAGTGATGTAGTATCAGGATTTGTTGTTAAAACTCTAAATGTAGCACAGCAACCATCTACTTTTTCTACCCTAAATACTGTACTAGTAGCAGCACCTTCTTCACGAGTTATTGGCATAGCCCAAGGTGTTCCATTACCAGAGCATGTATATAATTGGATAGGTCTAGTATTACATATTACACAGTTTGTTCCTCCACCTAATGCTGGTCTATCACATGATAGTAAACAATTATCAGGACATGCATTTGATTGTAAAACATTTATAACTTGTAATATTTCCATTATACAATTTTGACAACAATTGTTATCATTATTATTGTTATTACACATATAATCCACTCCTTTATTTCTATTCATTAATAAGTTATGAATTATATTATGTTTTAGTTACATTATTTACCTAGATAAATAATACTATTTTTTATATTATTTTTATTGTTCACAGACTAAATCTTCTGTTAAATTTATATTTGAACCAGAAGTTTTATTATTTTTAAGAGTTACTTTTGATGTATAGTTTATAATACCTGTTGAAGAATTATATAAATCATAAATAGCACCATTTATTTCTCCTGAACATATATTTATGGTTCCTGTTGTTGTATTATAAATTGCTGATCCATTTTTACCTATAAAAGTTCCTGAATATATATTTATTATTTCAGTAGTACCAGAACCAAGTGCACTGATTTCTCCTGTTATATTTGATGAATATATATTTCCACTTGCAACAGAATTTGGATTTAAAGCAATACCTAAATATACAGTTCCTATTATTTCACTATCATATATATCAAATGTTGCAGTTTCAGTATCATGACCTCCTATTCCATATGGTCCTTCTATATGACTATTTTTAATTACTAATTTACCATTATTATAAACAGCACAACTACTATCAGAATTATTTTTTGATATTACTGTTATATTTTCTAAATTCAGTATACCGTTACTATTAAATATTACTGAATTTGGTTTTGTAGTTAATGAATTTATTGAGGAAACTATTTTACTACTGTTTTTTATTGTTAAATTTGATTTATTTGTAATAGGATACCCTTCAGATAATGAATAATTCATTGATTTGCCGTTCATATCTATGATAACTTGTTTTCCAGTATTTATTACAACCTGTTTTTCTAAATTAATATCATTTAATAAAACTATATTATTTTCTGTATCATCTAAATTATTTACTATATCACTCAAATCATTACTAAAATTACATATTGAATTATTTACTAATATATTATCTAATTTTATTTGTTCATTTTCTTCACTTATTTCTATTCCATTATTACATGTTATTATATTATAGTCCGTTTCTTTTTCTATTGTTGTAGTTATATTTTCTTCTAAATCAATATTTTTAAATTCTTCATTATCTTTATTTATTATTAACTTTTTAGTTTCTTTTACTTTTTCTCCTTCTTCTATGGTACTTCCATCACATGCTGTTAATCCTACTCCTTCTTGTCTTGTTTCACTTTTTATTGTTTTATTACTTTTACTATTTCCTATATCATCTCTTTTTATATCACTTGCATTTGTTTTTATTATTTGATAGTTATTATCCATTACTTGTATACTTATTATCTTTCCATCACTTGATAATTCTACTTTATATTTTAAACTTGATTTTGATTCTATATCTAATGAATTTGATTTACTATCAAAACATGTTTTACTTTTATTTGTTAATGAATTTGTTACATATGCTTGTTGTGCACTTCTTATTATATTTTGTACTTCATTTACAAATACATTTTCTCTTGCATTCCTATATAAATTTAATATATTTGGTAGTGCTATTAAAACTAGTATGGCGAGTATTGCAATAACAGCTAATAATTCTACCAATGTAAATCCTTTTTTATCTTTCATATGTTCCCTCTTTCTATTTTTACACTCCAATTATATCGTATATATATATATATCAAGAGGGGTTTTGTATTTTTGACATAATAAAAAAACCCGAAGGTTTTTTTAATTTTAATTATCTTGCCCAACAATAACTATCATTTATTTTTGTATATCCTCCAGGACAATTATAAATGTAACCCTGTGGATCGTAATACCAGAAACAATATGTTCCTGAAGGCCAATTAGTACAATATTGACTTAATGAAGCGTTATCTTTTCTTGCTCTGAAATAACATCCTGGTGCATAACATGATGTTTCTGTATTAGTAGGCCAATTACATTGTTTACCACCGTTTTGCCAACTACAATTTCCAAGTTGTTGTGTTCCTGCGATTGTTATACTACAAGTTCCTGTAAGTCCTGCTGCATCTTTTACATGACCATAGAATGTTCCAGTACTAATTGCTGTTGATGTAGCGTTATTATATGCTGCTGCAGAAGATTTATCTACTCCATATGCAGTTACTCCTACATTATCTGTTTTTGATTGAAAATAAACTGATGAACCATTTGCAGCTAGTACACATGTTGGTGGTGTTGTATCATCTGCTTCACAAGCTGTGTGTGCAGTATTACTATGATATCCTGATCCACATGCTGAACATAATGCTGTTTGTGTTTGATTTATTGTTCTTGCACTTGCTGCAATTTGATTAGCTGGACAAGCACTTGGTGCTCCTCCTGCTGTTGCTACTTGTTGTCCTGCTGGTACAGATCTTGTACAAGTTGAAGCAGCTGTTCCTAAACCTTCTGCTACTGTGTAGCCATCTGCACAATTTGTACATCCTGATGTTTGTGTTTGATTTATTGTTCTTTGTCCTGCATATGTATTTGCTGCACAATTTACTGGGGCTCCTCCTGCTGTTGTTACTCTTTTTCCTGCTGGAATAGATCTTGTACAATTTGTAGCAGCTTTTCCTGCACCTGCAGTTACTGTATATCCACTTGCACAATTTGTACATGTATATGTTTCTGTTTGATTTATTGTTTTTCCTGTTGAATATGAATTTGCTCCACAATTGCTTGGTGCTCCTCCTGCTGTTGTTACTTGTTGTCCTGCTGCTACTGTTCTCTTACAACTTGTGGCTGCTGTTCCTGTGCCTTCTGCTACTGTATATCCATTTGCACATCCTGTACATGTATATGTTTCTGTTTGACTTATTACTTTTTCAGTTGAATATGAATTTGCCGGACAAGCACTTGGTGCTCCTCCTGCTGTCGTTACTTGTTGTCCCGCTGCTACTGTTCTCTTACAACTTGTTTCTTCTGTTTGTCCACCATTATTTGTATATCCATTTTTACATGGTATCCTATTTCCTCCTACACAATAATATCCTACTGGACAACTACTACATACATTATTGACATCATCACTATAAGTTCCTGATCCACACTCTTCCCATACTGCATATAATGTTATACTTTCTTCTAATGTTAAATTTAATATTTCTTTTTCATCAGCATACTCTACAACTCCACCAGCTGTTGTACTCCATCCTTTAAATATACTTCCGGATTTTGTAAATGTATTTTTTCTTAATTTATCTGACACTCCGTATGTATATGTTGATGAACTCATTTCTCCTTGTCCACCATTATTATCATAATTTACTACATAAATATTTCTTTCCCATTTACCTTTTAATACAGTTTCTTTTGTTATTTTATTTAAATAATCTTTTACAACTTTTCCATTTTTATTTATTATTTCATATTCATTTCCATTTTCATCTTCATATATGTATCCTTGAAATATATATCCATATCTTTCTGGTACTATTGTTAATTCACTTATTGTTTGTCTTGCATCTTCTGTATAAACATTATTTCCATCTGTAAATATTTCTGTTGGTCTTGTATCACTATCTTCAAATGTCATCTTTTTTAAATTTAATGCTAAACATAAAGGTAAAATATCTGTTTCTTTTCTTTCCTTTGTAATATATTTCTTTTCACTTTTTCTTGAACCAAGTTCATCTTGTTGAATTTTTTCTCCCGAAGCTTTAATATAAAATTTTTGATCTCCTACCTCTACATTTATTAAGTTTCCATCATTATTAAATAATATATAATATTCTAAACTTCTTCCATCAACATCTAATTGTTTATTTGAAGTTGTATTATCAAAACATATTAATCCATTTGTAGTAAACAATTGTTTTGTTGCATTATTTTTTGCATTTCTTATTAATCCTTTTGTTTCAACTACAAATGATTCTTCCTTTATATTATTATATATATTTAATACCCCTGTTACTGCTATGATTAATAATATTGAAAGTATTGCTATTACTGCTAATAATTCTATTAATGTAAAACCTTTTTTATCATTCATTTATATACAACTCTCTTTCACTTTTATTATCATATTTATTTTCTATGCTACTAAGAAAATTATATATATATATATGTGGAAAGTCAAGTTTAATTGCTTAGTAAAACTTTTTATAACATCAACAAAAAAAGAACTATTTCTAGTTCTCATAAACACTAACTTGTTTTCTATCTTTTCCTTTTCTTTCATACTTAACTACGCCATTAATTTTAGCATATAATGTATGATCTTTACCCATTCCTGTATTAGTACCTGGATAAATCTTAGTTCCTCTTTGACGATAGATAATAGCGCCTGCTTTAGCAACTTGTCCATCACTAAGTTTAGCACCTAATCTACGTCCAGCAGAATCTCTACCATTTTTTGTAGAACCTACACCTTTTTTAGATGCAAATAATTGTATATTTAAATTCATTTTAATCATGGTTTTCCTCCTTAATATTAATATTTTTATCATAATTTTCTTTTAGTTCATATATCATATTAACTAAATTATTAAGTAAACTATTTGTTATATTATCTTTCTTAATATTAATAATTT
>CANRCA010000037.1 GCA_947628985.1 uncultured Bacilli bacterium
GGTATGGTTTAACGGTAGAATAGCGGTCTCCAAAACCGTTTGTGTGGGTTCGATTCCTACTACCCCTGCCATTAAAAATATAAATTGATAGAAATATCAATTTTTTATTTACATAATATTATCTTACTATTAAATTTATTATAAATAAAGTATATAAACTAGTTTTATAACTTACTTTAAATTTTAATGTTTCATAAATAGAAATAAGTAAATCAGATAAACAAACTATATAACCATCTTTACTAGTTGGTTTGTATTCTTTTGAATTTACTTTTTCTTTTTTATTTATAAATGGAAATGTACTTTTTAATAAAATATAATGATACATATGAGTTTCTATTATATTTATTTCATTATCATTTAATTCAAAATATTTAATAGCATTCTCAACACTTTTTTTAGGATGATTTACATAAGATATTTCATCATTATCATTAGTTTTTCCATGAAAAAAATCATGTAAAAGTCCAGAAACTGCTACTTCTTCTACATTTCCTTTAAATAATTTAGCAATTAAATAACTTAAATAAGATACTCTTTTACAATGATCATATCTAGTAGAACCATGATGAATATCGTTTTTTAATGCTTTAAAATTATCATTTTCTATTATATTTTTTGTTATATTTTTATATTCACTATTTAATTTCATTTTATACCTTCTCTAGTTAATAATATTTAAGACTATAAAATTATATCATTATTTATTTTTACTTGTCAATTTTTTTTCATAAAAAAATTAGAGACAAACTCTAACGTTAATCAATCTCATTTAACTTTAATATTTCACTTTTTGTCATATGCACAATTCTTTCTTCTTTAATTTTATTATTATTTTGATAATCTTCATAATCATTTAATAATTCTTTTAGTTTTATTTTTGATAATATATCTTTTGTTTTTCTATATTTTTTTAAATCAGAAAAATTTTCTATAGTTAATTTTGTATTCAACTGTGCATAACTATCTTCATATAATACTGTTTCTTTTGGATTATCTGAATTAATATAATGATTATATGGATAGTATAAGTTTTGTAATTTATTAGCCGTTTTATCTATAGCTATTACTTCTATATAATCATCATTAATTTTAGCTATTAACATTGGATGCTTAATATCTGATACTTTATCTATCTGATATCTAACTTTTAGCCAAAGTATTTGACCTACTTTTAAATTTTCACTCATATTTTTAATGCTTCAATTAATCCTTTATATCTTTTTTTATATTCTTCAATATTTTTTTCTAAATTCATTACTGGAGCATTATATGTATCCTTACTTAAGTTTTGCCATTCTGGATCTTCATGAGTTATTTCTATTAATTCTTCATAAGTTGCATTTTCTAAAGATAAATATATTTTATCTAAAAAAGTTTTTTCTATTTCAGCAATATTTTTATCATTATTGCCTACTAATCTACCATATGAATTCATTATTGTTTCAACAACAGGTCCATTATCATAAGCTACAAAATCATCAGAAAATAACTTTGAATTATATTTAGCTAAATGAACAACTTGAGCTAAAAATAAATATTTATTTATTCTTACATTACCTTCATAAGATTTTCTACCATTATATGAAACAACATTATAATTAAATAGTTTTCTTTCTGGATCTTTTGAAATAAAATATTCAGCAACTTGTTTTGCAGTTAACATATCATCACACTCCTATCTATTTATATTTTATCAAAAGAAATAATATTATGTAAATAATTTGATGTATTTAATATTATATAACATTTTTAATTATAAACAAATAAAAAAATTAGAGACAAACTCTAATTTAATTTATTTATTCTATTTAATATTCTTTCTTTTCCAAGCAATTTCATTATTTCATATAAATCTGGTGTATTTGATTTTGATGTAATAGAAACTCTTATAACAGTACTTATATCAGCAACATTACCTTTATATTTTTCTGGTTCTTTTTTATAATCTTTAATATTTGATGCATAACCAAGATCATTACACATTAATTTTATTTTATTAAACCATGTATCTTTATCATCATTTTCATCATAATATTTATCAAAATAAGTATTTAATATATTTTTAATTTCATCTTTATCTGTTATATTTTTCCATTCATATTCTTTTTCTTTAGAATCAAATTTATCATCATACATATACCAAATTAAATTTTCTATCATACTATAATTAATTATATCTTTACGAGGTTTTTCTTGTTCTCTTTCTATATTTAATATATTTGTATAATATTCTTTATCTTTATCAATCATTTCTTTTAAAGATTCACTATATGTACAAGCCCATTCATAAGATTCTTCACATACTTCAGTTGCTTTTTTCTTAGAAATAATATCTTTTGATAAACTATTTAATTTTTCTAAATCATATAATGCACCACTTGATGACATTTTATCTGGACTATAATCAAAATCTAAATACGATTTATCTGGATTTTCTGTATGCCACTGTTCGTAATTTGAATTAATTATAGTCATTAATGATTCAATAACAGCTTCTTTTGGATATCCATTTTCACTATAATAACTCATAGTTGCTTCTGGATCTTTTCTTTTACTTATTTTTCTAATACTATTTCCTTCTTTTTTAATAATTAAAGGTGTATGAATATATTTAGGAAGTTCAAAATTAAATGTTTCAAATAATTCAACATGTTTTGGAACACTACTTAACCATTCTTCTCCTCTTATTACATGTGTTGTATGCATTAAATGATCATCTACTAAATGTGCAAAATGATATGTTGGAAGTAAATTATCACTCTTCATTATTACAAAGTCTTCATCATTTTGTGATAATTCTAAATCTCCTTTTACTTCATCATGAAATTTAAATTTATGTTCAAAATCTCCCATAGATTTAAATCTAATTACATATTCTTCTCCAGATTTAATTTTATTAATCATCTCATCTACTGTTAAATTTCTACATTTAGCATATTTTCCATAGTAACCTGTTCTTAATTTTTTATGTTCTTGCATTACTCTTAATTCTTCTAATGTTTCTTTTTTACAAAAACATGGATAAGCACGTCCTATTTCTATTAGATGTTTAATAAATGCATGATATATTTCTTTTCTTTCACTTTGAACATATGGTCCATAATTACCAACAATTTTACCATCTAATTCATATTCATCAGGTTTTAAATCATATCTATAAAGTGCATCTTTTATTAAATCAACTGCTTCTTTTACTTCTCTTTTTTGATCAGTGTCTTCTATTCTTAAAATAAATACACCATTATTTTTTTTAGCAATTAA
Source organism: uncultured Bacilli bacterium (assembly GCA_947628985.1). Taxonomy (GTDB): domain Bacteria; phylum Bacillota_I; class Bacilli_A; order RF39; family UBA660; genus CAG-1000. The sequence goes on from CANRCA010000037.1 coordinate 3,265, forward strand.
ATAATCTATAATTGATTGATAAATACCTCCAATATGCATATATCCAGTTGGAGAAGGAGCTATTCTTGTTACTACTTGATTATTTCTACTTGGATATATTTTTTCATAGTCTTCTATTGTTTTAGTTATATTTGGAAATATTAAATCAGCTAAATCTTTATTTGTCATACTACACCTCTTTTTTAACATTAATATTATATAAGATTTTATATTTAAAAACAAGACAAATTTTGTCTTGCTATTTTACATACATTACCACTAATACAAACACAATACTTAGTACTACAATTAACGCTATTAATAAACAATCAATGAACTTAATTTTCTTTTTCTTTTTTTCTAATGTTTCTTCTTCTACTATCTCTGTTTTTTCAAATATTGGTTCCATTTTAATTGTGTTTAATAATTCTTCTTGTTTTCTAATTTGTTCATCAATATCAATAATTGCAGTTGTTTCAAACAATGCTTCTTCTTTCATGTTTTACTCTCCTTGTATTTTTCTTATACATTAATAATAACAAAATTTAATCAATAATACAAGTATTTTCCTTGACTTTATTTAAATAATAATGTATTATTTAATTATGCCTGTGGAGACATACTCAAGAGGCTGAAGAGGCGCCCCTGCTAAGGGTGTAGGTCGGGAAACTGGCGCGAGAGTTCAAATCTCTCTGTCTCCGCCATAATGAAAATAAAAGAAGATGTAAAAAATGTATATTTTTAAACCATCTTCTTTTTTACTTATATAATTAAAATTATTAAAAAAAGTTATAATATATCTCGCTTTTTAAAAATAAAAATGATATAGTATTTAGTAATAGAAAAAAAAGGATATTTATTAAAACTGCATATCCATCATTTATGATAATAAAAGAAAAACTGTTGAAAAAAAGCAAACGAAAACGGTACATTTTAACATATATCGTTTTCTCCGTTCCTTCAGACACTAGGTCGATGAACTAACTATAATATAATACTTTCTTTTTAAAATGTCAAATATCAAAAGTTTTTTGTATTTTTGTATTTTTATATATTTAAAGTAACTATTTCTTTTTATTTAATTCATATATTTCATCTACTTGATTACATACATTTGATGAATGTGTCACTATAATTACACATTTATTTTCTTTATGAGCAAGATTCTTAAATATATCTAATATTTCATTTTCAGTATCTTTATCTAAGTTACCAGTTGGTTCATCTGCTAAGATAATTTTAGGATTATAAGATAAACTTCTTGCGATTGCCACTCTTTGTTGTTCTCCTCCTGATAATTTTAATACTCTTCTATTAGCTAAACTTTCATTTAAACCTACACTTTTCATTAATTCAAGTGCTTTTTCTTTTTTATTTTTTACATTTACCTTACTAATATCCATTGATAAAATAATATTTTCAATAGCAGTTAAATGTGGTAATAAATTATAACTTTGAAATACTATTCCAATGTCAGTATTTCTATAAACATCTAAATCCATTTTCTTTAAATTTTTAGAATTATATAAAATATCTCCATCATATTTCTTTTCAAGTCCACTAATTAGTGATAATAATGTAGTTTTACCACTTCCACTTTTTCCTTTAATAGCATACACTCTTCCAAGTGAAAAGTTATAATTAATATTTTTTAAAACATAATCATTTTTATCTGCATCATTATATCTATAACTAACATTTTTAATTTCTAAAATATTATCATTCTTTTTCATTAACTTCTCTCCTTTAAAATAGTAAGTGGTGAAAATCTTGATATTGATATCATACTTGCAAGTGAACTTATTAAAGTTAATAAAATACCAAGTCCTAATAATTCTAATAATACTTTAATATCAACTACAGCATCTATAGTATTTACTTGATTAATATTTGCAACTCCAAAATTATGTTTAAAGTTTTCTCTATCATCATGAATACCAAAATTATTTGAAATATCACTATATTCTTCTTGTGTAGATTTTATTTCACTATCAAGTAATTTATTAGCAATTTTTACACTTGATAATGATCCTATAGTAGCACCTATACTTAAACCAAATACACAAACAATTAGTAACTCTAACATAAATTGTAATGATAACTTACTCTTTTTCATACCAATTGTTCTTAGTACTCCAATTTCATATTTTCTTTCTCTAATATTAATCATATTTATAACTGCAAGTACAATTCCACCTATTAAAAGTGTAATTATTAAAAATGTAGTAGCAAATACTTTTACATTATTAATTGATTTAGTAGCACTTTCTATTTCGTTTATATTATTAGTAACACTATAATATTTATTAAGTCCTTTATCAGTAACTTCCTTTGAAAATGCATCTATATCATCTTTATTATTTAATATAAATGTTGGATTAATATTAGCTTTTAAATTTTCATTTTTATCTAATATTTGTTTTATAAAATTAACATTTGTAATTATTTCATTAGCAGAAGTTGAAAACATTGCTCTTGTATCATTTGATGATTCTGTATTTTCTTTATAAATACCAGTTATTGTAAGTTCATAAGTATTACTTGTATTATCTGTATCAATAACTGTAATTTTATCATCTACTTTTAAATTATTTAAAGTAGCAAGTTCTTCTGATATAACACAATTTGATGAATTAAACTCATCACTTACACTTCCATCTGTTATAGTATAGTCTCCATTTATAAAGTCTTTCATATCTTCATAAGAGTTATACCCTACTAATGTAAATGCTCCATTTTGTGCTTTTTCATTAAATATTTTTTCTGTTGTTTTAGTGGTTGTCTTTTTATTAGTTACTCTTCCACCTCTTGGAGGAAAATTACCAAAATCTCCACCACTTGTAGTAGTTTCTGTTTTTGTTTCTGTTTTTTCTTTTACTAAAGAGTCTGTTGCTTCAGTTAAATCTTTAGCATCTACTCCTAAACTATAAGTATAATAGTATTCTTTAATATATTTACTATCTGCATAATTATTTATTTCTTCTTCACTAAGTCCTTCTATTTCATTAAATGAATTAATCATATCTTCTTGAGACTCATTATTTTCATGTAAATAATTTATTAATTCATTTCTATTCATACCAATTGATGCTTCAATAGGATTTTTTTCTTCATAAGCATCAACTATATTATTAGCACTTTTTAAAATAGCCAAGCTAATAGTACAAGATGATGCGATCACTATTACTATTATAGTTATTAAAATATTCCTTCCTTTATTTCTTATAATACTTTTCCATGCGTTTTTTAAAATATACATAAAATTTTCTCCTTTACATAAAAAGTATAATTATAAAAAGTGAAAAAATTGTGTATTTTTTTAAAATTATTTGTTAATTTCGATAAAAAAAGTATGAATTTCATACTTAATTATTTAATTTACTTAAATTTTTTATTTGATTTTTAACATTATTACTAACTTTATCATTAGTTGAAAAAGGTATTAAATCTATATCTAAAAATTCATAGTTTGAACTAATTCAACTTTTATAATATTTTTTACTTTATTATAATAATAATCTAATTTTTCTTTTTCCTTTTTTAATTTGTCTATATTCTTTCTAAGTTTTTCTAATGTTTCTAAGTCTTCACTTTCATTCATTTCTTTATTTAAATATTCTAATTTTTTATTTATTGATTTATATATAAAATTAGTATCTAATATATTATTAATAGCATTTAAATCTTTATTTAATAATTTTTTTATTTGTCTTGAAAGTTCTGGATAAATATATTTATCATATGAATAAATATAAAATTTTTGATCTTGTATAATTTCTTCTTTTTCTTTATAATTTTTTATTTCAGAATTATCTGATTCTTCACATAAAGCTGCTAATAATGATGGATTTGATCTAGAAAGTTCAATATGAACAACTTCACTACAATTATCAATTATGTCATAATTTAATTTTTCTAATTCTTCTCTATTAAATTCTACATTATATTTATTAATTTTATTTCCAATTTTTTGATAGGAAATCATTATTCTTCCTCCTTATTTTTTGTTAATTTTAAAGTATTTTTATCTTCTTCAATTACATTTACAAAAAGTTTATTTACATCTAATTCTAAAAAATTAACAAATCTTAAAATTTCATCGTATAAGAAACAACCTATAAGTTTAGGTTTTAAAAGAGATTTTACTTCTTCATAATATGGTATTATGCTTTTTTGATTTTCATTTAATTTAATACTTTTTTGAAGTTCTTTTAATTCATGATATTTTTTTACTTTATTATCAGGATCTAAATCATCTATATGTTCTAAATCATTTAATAATTTTTCTTTCTTAAATTTATTTATATCTTTTATTTTTTCAACATTTAAAGTATTTAATTCTTGAAAAGCAAAATTATCATTATTAAGTAGTCTATCTATTAATTCTACTAAATATGGATATTTATATACTAAATAAGAATATTTATTTGATTCATTTTCTTTAAAAATACATCTTCTTTCAAAACCATTTTCTAAACGAGAAGGTTCTTTTTCACTTATAACTTCTTCATTACTTATTTCACTACAATTATCAATTATTTTTCTTCTAAGTTCTAATAATTTAATTTTATCTATATTTACTTTATATTTATATAAATAATTACCATTTTTTTCAAAATAATACATTTTATTACCTCCTAGTCAATTATTATAGTTTATGAATATTTTAAATGCAATAAAAAATTAATTTTAAATTATGTAAATAAAGTGTTTTATTAAATGAAGAAATTATATTTTTTTGATACAATAAATATTGTTAGGAGAAAAATTATGAATGAAGAAATTATTAAACAAATAAGTGAAGAATTAAATATTGATAAAAAAAGTATAATTAGTGTATTAAAACTATTAAGTGATGGAAATACAATTCCTTTTATAGCAAGATATAGAAAAGAAGCAACTAATGGGCTTGATGAAGAACAAATAAGAAAGATAAATGAATATTATGAATATGAAGTAAATTTATTAAAAAGAAAAGAAGATGTTATTAGATTAATTGATGAAAAAGGATTACTTACTGATGAAATTAAAAATAATATAATGAATGCTAAAAAGTTAGTAGAAGTTGAAGATATTTATGCTCCATATAAAGAGAAAAAGAAAACTAAAGCAACAGAAGCTATTAAAAATGGACTTGAAGGTCTTGCTAAAATTATTATGAGTTTTCCTTCTTCTTTTGATAATGAAACTATAAAAAAATATTTAAATGATAATGTTAAAACTATAGATGATGCGATTATGGGAGCTAAATATATAATAGCTGAATGGATAAGTGATAATGCTTATTATAGAAAATGGATAAGAAGTTATTTTTTTAAAAATGGTGTTATTACTTCTAAATTAAAAAAGAATGCAAATGATGAAAATAAAACTTATGAAATGTATTATGATTATAAAGAAAATGTAAAATATATAAAATCTCATAGAGTACTTGCGATTAATAGAGGTGAAAATGAAAAAATATTAAATGTATCAATTGATGTTAATGACGATGAAATACTATCATATTTAAAATCTAAAGTTATTAAAAAAGAAAGCCCAGTTAATGATATTATAATTGATGCGATTAATGATAGTTATAAAAGATTAATATTTCCTTCTATAGAAAGAGAAGTTAGAAGTGAACTTACTTTAGAAAGTGAAGATAAATCTATTGAAGTATTTAAAGAAAACTTGGAAAATTTATTACTTATTGCTCCGATGAAAGATAAAAATGTATTAGGTTTTGATCCTGCTTTTAGAACTGGTTGTAAACTTGCTGTTGTTGATAGTACTTCTAAAGTATTAAATATATCTGTTATTTATCCTCATGAACCTAAAAATGAATGGGAAAAATCTAAAGAAACTTTAAAAGATTTAATAAATAAATATAATATTGATATTATTGCTATTGGAAATGGAACTGCATCTAGGGAAAGTGAAAAATTAGTTAGTGAAACTTTAAAAGATGTAAAAAATTGTAAGTATGCAATTGTATCAGAAGCAGGAGCAAGTGTTTATAGTGCAAGTCCTCTTGCTATTAGCGAATTTCCTGATTTGCATGTAGAACAAAGAAGTGCTGTATCAATTGCAAGAAGACTACAAGATCCATTAAATGAACTTGTTAAAATTGATCCTAAATCTATTGGTGTAGGTCAATATCAGCATGATGTTTCACAAAAGAAATTAAGTGAATCTCTTAATTTTACAGTAGAAAAATGTGTTAATAATGTTGGCGTTAATATTAATACAGCAAGTCCTTCTATTTTAAAATATATTTCAGGTTTAACTAAATCAAGTATTGATAAAATTATTAAATATAGAGAAGAACATGGAAAAATAAAATCAAGGGAAGAATTAAAAAAGAAAAAATTATTAAATGATAAAGCTTATGAACAATCAATTGGTTTTATGAGAATTATTGATGGAGATAATCCTTTAGATAAAACTAATATTCATACAGAAAGTTATGATAAAACATTAAAATTATTAGATTATATTAATATGAGTGTAAATGATATTGGTACAAAAGAATTAACTAATTCATTAGATAAATTAGATGTTAATAAAGTATCTGAATATTTAGATATTGATTTATATACTTTAAATGATATTATTGATTCATTAAAAAGACCAAATAGAGATTTTAGAGATAACTATGAAATGCCACTTCTAAAAAGTGATATTTTAACACTTGATAATTTAAAAATTGGAATGAAATTAGAAGGTACTGTTAGAAATGTAGTTGATTTTGGTGCTTTTATTGATATAGGACTTCATAATGATGGACTTGTTCACATATCAAAAATTACAAATAAATATATAAAACATCCTAGTGAAGTTTTATCAGTTGGTGATATTGTTACTTGTTATGTAATTGATATTAATAAAGATAAAGAAAAAGTATCCCTTTCATTAATTGATCCAAATAATTAAAATTACCACTTTAAAAGTGGTTTTTAATTTAAAAAAGTTTTCATTTTAAATTAATGAAAACTAATTTGTTGGGGTTAGGACAAGGCGGGCGCTGCTGCCATTGCCAGCAGCACCAGTGTCCCTAGCAATGCTGAACTGACCAGCATGAGTAGTGCTGACGCAGCAGCCTCCACGAAAGAACCAAAGGTAAGTAGAGTAAACGAAGGCCGCGTCGTCAGCAAACCATGTACTTTGATAGTATCCATTATTCCAGAAAGGTCCTAACTCTCCTGTTGCGTCTCCTAGTATTCTATATTTATATGATGTTATTGTACTAGATGATGAATATTTATCTAAATATTTATCATATATTAAATTTGATATTATAGTATCCATTCCTCCACTATTTGATAAATTACTATCTTCCTTATATGATGCCATGTATTCCCAAGCACCACCACTCATATCATACACACCACTTATATTTCCTGTTGTTGATGCAGTATGACCATTGGTAGTATTCCATTTTGTATTTGCTGTTTCACTAGAAGCCCCGTCTTTAGAATTAGCTGCATATCCAGTTAAATATTTACTATTATTATTTATTCTTACCTCATCTTTTATTCCGTATTTTGAGTGTGATAA
>CANRCA010000038.1 GCA_947628985.1 uncultured Bacilli bacterium
ATGATACCTTTAAAATATTTAGGGTATGACAAAGTAAAAGAAACATTAAGATATCAATATAAAGAAAAAGTATATAGCATAGATATTAATTATGATAGAAGAATATTTACACCAATAGCAAGGGATAGTAAAAAATGGAAAAGAATTTATAATAAAAGAACAGCATTAGAAAGAATAAATGGAAGAATAGATCGAGATTTTAATTTAGAAAATCATAAAGTTAAAGGATTAAAAAAGGCAACAGTGCTGATAGATTTAATGATGATAGGGATGATGGCCATGGCAAAAGGTCATATATTAAATCATCAAGAAGAAAAAATAAGATGTTTAAAAATTTGAATTAATAAAAAATTAAAATAAAAAAATAATGTTGATAACTTCATTATCAATTATCTTTTGAATATCATAAAATAGCTTATTTAATTATTATTTAATAAAAACTAATATTTTTTATTAAATTAATTAATTAATTTTTAGTAAAAATCTTTACAAAGGAAAAAATACATATACAAAAAATCTTTACAAAATGATTTTTTTGTTGTATAATAAATGCAATTTTTAAAGGAAGGAAAAAATAATAAATTATGAATAATAATTATGAAAAACAAAAAGAAGTATTTAATAATTACATAGATGAATGTAGAAAAAGAATAAAGGACACTTTTTTTAAAAAAGATTATTTAGAACAAAATAAAAATATAAAGAATAATTTAGTAAAAAATGGAAAAATAGCAGAAAATACATCTATTGAAGATTCTATAAAATTCGAAAGACTCCAAATGATAGATATAAAAATCAATCATACTATGAGAGTTGTAGAAGATGTAATGAAAATGGCAGAAAAGCTTAATATTAATATTGACTTTAGTTATGTATTAAAAGTATCTGCATTATTACATGATATAGGAAGATTTGATCAAGCAACATGGAATAATAGTTTTGGAGAAGTCAGTTATAAAGATGTAGATGGAATAAACAATCATGCACAAGCAGGATATCATATTTTATTTAATAATGGAAGAATAGATGATTATCAAATCGATAAAAGATTTTATCCAGCAATAGGAAGTGTTGTTTATAATCATGGAAACCCTGTATTAACTGGTGATTTAGCACTTAAAGTTGATGACATAAATAAATTAGATGTAAGTAAATTAACTGGTTCAAAAGAATTAAATGATGGAGAAAAAATAATTGTTTCAGCATTAGTTCAAATGGTAAGAGATGTAGATATGTTAGATATTTTATATCAACATTTAACAGGAGAATTTCCTGTAATTAGAAATGATGTTTCATATAAATTAAATGGAGAAAGTCTTGAAGATGTTGCAAAACATTTTGGAATTTCTACTAAAGACTTAATGGAATATAATCATATGACAAATGAAGAAGAAATAAATAGTATGAAATCTATAAGTGCTCCAGTTGATAAAATTGATTTAAAATCATTAACAGTACCACAAGATATTCAAGAAAAATTTTATAATAATGAAAATATAGATTTAAAAGAAATAATGGCAAGAAAAGATTGGACATTTATAAATGGTATGTGGTGGAGATTAAATCATTTCTTAAATAACATTAATTTCACTTCTAATTTAGATATAATAAGAGAAAATAAATTACTTGAAAGAATTTATAACCAATATCCTGATGAATTTAAATTTTTAGTAAAAGATGCATTTGAATTTGCACAAGAAAAATTAGTAGAAGAAAAATTAAAACAGGCTGATTCAAACATTTATGTAAATGAAAACAAAATATTATAATATAGGGGGAGTAAAAAAATGAATGACTCTAATAATAAAGAATTAAGTTTATTATATTTATATGATTATGAAACAAATGTATTGAAAAAATATGGAAAATTATCTGCGATTACAGATTTATGTATACTTACAGGTAGTATTGTATACGATTGTCCTGAAATTGATAAAATTGATAAAGATAATTTGTTAAAAGGAAAAACTAGTAGTTTTTGGCTTGGAGAAACAACTTATATAGAAGTTGATACTGAGCCAATTGAGTATTATAGTACTTTTTATAAACATTATGTTTATTTTATAAATGAAAGAGAATTTATTAATACTACAATTGGAAGTGATCGTAATAATACTATTCGCCCAGTTTTAAAATCTTCTGAAATTTTTGGTCAAGTTTATCCAAATAGAACAAAAGGATATAATGATACTGAAGAGGTAGAATATGGAGAATATCCACAATATGTTGCTGATTTAAGAATGCAGGCTATATTAGAAACAGCATATAATAAAGGAATGAAAAGAACAGGAAAAACTTATACTTTTGATTCAACTAATTGTTGGAAAAATGATATTGAATTTAAACCAATAACCTATGATGAATATGAATATCAAGGAAAGAAATACATTCGTATAAGAGCTAATTGTAGTGATTCTTATTCTAATTTTATGCTTTCAAATGGAGTAGAATATAAAATTGGTAATTATGTTTGGGTAGAAGTATCACCTGTAAAATGGTTAATTGATTTAAAAGAAAAATCATTAATTTCAAAAAGAGGCTTAGTTTCTGGTATAAGATTTTGGGGTGATAGTAATAATTGCGATAGTAATAAATATAAGGGTTTTAGTGAATCAGAAATAAAAGAATATCTTGATAGATATATGATGCATGATTTAACTCAGACAATGCCACTAGAACAAAATACTCAAATGAAATTAGTGAGAAAAAATAAATATTATTAAGAGTAATATAGGACTTAGATGAAAATTCTAAGTCTTTTTTGTTATCTTAATTTGAATTTTATATATTGTTTTGTTAAAATAGTAAATTGCAACTAAAAATTGTCAAAAAACAACTCAAAATTGGTAGAGCGCAACCAGTGTCATTTAATATAATTTAAGCAGAAAGGAGGAAAAATGAACTTATCAGATAACTTAAAAAAGATAAGAAAAGAAAATAATTTATCTCAAGAAGACTTAGCAGAAAAATTAGGAGTATCTAGACAATCAGTTTCAAAGTGGGAATCTGGTCTTGCTTATCCTGAAATGGATAAAGTATTACAATTATGTAAATTATTTGATTTAAATATTGATGAATTATTAAATCAAAATGTTAAGGAGGTTAAAAATAATAAACAATATAAATTAAGTATAAATAAATATATAGATGATTTTCTAAATTATATAACTAAAACAATTAATATGTTTTCATCTATGAGATTTAGAAATAAAATAGATTGTTTATTAGAACAACTTGTAATAATATTTATAATGATTATTGCAAGTATATGTTTAAAAGAATTTGTATTTGATACACTTATTGTTGATATTATTTCATTATTACCAGATGTTATATATAGTCAAGTTTATTTATTTATAAAAGATGTATGTTTAGTATCATATATAATATTATGTTCTATTATTTTATTACATATATTTAAAATAAGATATTTAGATTATTATGAATTTGTATATACTGAAGATGATGATAATGAAAATGATAATTCAAAAGAAGAAGATAAAGAAATAAAAGAAACTGAAAAAACTAGTTTTATTAAAAAAATATTTAATAAAGAAAATAAACATAATAAAAAAGTATTTGAATTAAAGAAAGAAAAAATAATTATTAGAGATCCAAAACATTCAGAATATAAATTCTTTAAAGGATTATTTAAATGTTTATTATTTTGTATAAAAATATTCTTATCATTTATTGAATTATTAGTTTTAGGAGTATTAGTTTTCTTAATAGTATTACTAGTACTTTCATGTTTAATGTCAAATAGTGGATTTCTATTTATTGGAGTCTTTATAGCATTATTATCATGTATTATTATGGTAATTATGTTATCAATATTTATATATAATTTCATATTTAATAAAAAATCATCTAAATATTTAGTATTAATATCATTTATATCAGTTATTACATTTGGTATTGGATTTGGTATTAGTATAGTTGGAATAGAAAAACTTGAAGTAATAAATGAATATAATGAAAAATATATTTCAAAAGAAACTTATAATTATGAAATGAATAATGATTTAATAATTATTAGAGATAGATATTATTTAGAAGATGATTTAGTTTATGTAGAATCAGATAATACTGATGTAAGAGTTGAAATAGAAAAATTTCCATTTTGTTTTGTAAGATCATATAGAGAAAATAATAGAATTTATTATAATAATTATTCTTGTGATTCAATGTATAATTTAATGGATAATTTAGATGGAATAAAGTACTTAATGAAATTAGCAAATGATAGAGTTACTCTTGATCCAAATTATGAATTTAAAGTTTATGTTTATTCAACTAAAGAAAATATAGAAAAAATAAAAAATAATAATAAAAAATATTATGAAGAAGCAGATAATGATTATAAACAAGAAAGAATAAATGAATTACAAAAAGAAGTAAATGAATTAATAGAAGAAAAAGGCAATTTACAAAGTAAATTATTTGAAAGTGAAATAACTATTAAAAATCAAGAAGAAGATATTTCAAATTTAAAATTAGAAATAGAACGTTTAAATAGTTATATAGATAATTTAAATAATGAATAAAGTATGTCCAAGCGACATGCTTTTTGTTATAATAATTTTTGGAAGTGATAAAATGACAGATTTTGAAACATTTATGAAATTAGATATTAGAGTAGGTACTATTATAGAAGTAAATGATTTTGAAAAAGCAAAAAGACCTGCTTATAAATTAAAAATTGATTTTGGTGATGAGATTGGTATTAAAAATTCATCTGCTCAAATTACAGAAAATTATACAAAAGAAGATTTATTAAATAAACAAATTCTAGCAGTAGTAAATTTTCCTCCTAAACAAGTAGCAGATTTTATATCAGAAGTTTTAGTTTTAGGTGTATATACTAAAAATGGAGTTGTTTTAATTGAACCAGATAGAAAAGTAAATAATGCTGATAAATTAGGTTAGTGTATTGTTTTTTATGAATTTTTGTTATAAAATTAATTTATATGAGGTGTTATATGAAAAAAAGTAAAATTTTAATGTTAATAACTATAGTATTTAGTATATTTATTGTTTGTGGATGTAAAGATAAACAAACAGATGCTGCTAAATTTAAAGAAGAATATGAAAGTTATAATGGAGAAAAGAATTCAAGTGGAAAAGAATATAGAAGTATAGAAATAGATGAAGATAATCCATTTATATATAAAACAGAAGATGAACTTGTAGAAATGATTGAAAACAAAGAAACTTTTATAGCATATTTTGGCTTTTCTACATGTCCATGGTGTAGAAGTATACTTCCAACTTTAATAAAAGTAGCAAAAGATAATAATGTAGATAAAATTTATTATGTAGATATTTTAGATATAAGAGATACTATGGAAATAGATGAAAATTATAACCCAGTAGTTAAAAAAGAAGGAACTAAAGGTTATGAAAGATTATTAGAATTATTAGGAGAAGGATTAGAAGATTATACTTTAACTAATAAAGATGGTAAAACAATTGTTACAAATGAAAAGAGAATTTATGCTCCAAATATTGCAGCTATTAAAGATGGACAATTAGAAAAATTAGAAAGTGGTATTAGTTCACTTCAAACAGATGGTTATATGGAACTTACTGATGAAATGATAAATGAAACTTATGAAAAACTAGAATGTGTAGTTAAATGTATAAATGAATCAAATACTTGTTCAATAGATAAAGGATGTTAAAATTAACACCCTTTATTTTTTATTATATCAACTAATTCTTTAACAATATTTAATGATTTATCATCTTTATCTTTTAATGGATTATATTCAACTATATCCATAGATACAATATTTAAATTATTTATAAATTCATTAAATGCTTTCATGGCATCATCTTTTTTCATACCATTTTTATATTTATTTGGAACATTTACACCAGGACATTCATTATAATTTATAGAGTCTAAATCAAAACTTAAATGAATTTTATTATTTTTTGAATTTAAATATTCAATTGCTTCATTTATACATTCTTGAATACCTTTATTATTAATATCATCTAAAGTAAAATTTTTAATATTATATTTATTAATTAAATCTTGTTCAGGATTATCTATATCATTAATTCCAAATAAAACAACATTTTCATAATTAACTTTAGTTTTATTTTTATATAAATTACTTAATTCTTTTTGACCAAATCCCATCATAGATGCTAGAGGATAACCATGAATATTATGAGTTACTGTAGTTTTATTTGTATTCATATCTGGATGTGTATCAAACCAAATAACACCTAAATTATCATTATTAGAACTACTTCCTGAAATAGATCCAATCGCAAGACTATGATCTCCTCCAATTACAATAGGCAAATAATTATTATTTTGATATTCATTTACACATTTAGCGAGTTTTAAATCATTTTTAATAACAGTTTCTAAATCATTATCATAAATTTTTATATCAATAATTTTATCAAAAGATAAAAATTTATTAATTACATTAATTCCTTTATCAGCACCATTAACATTACATCCTGATTTAATTGGAAAACCTATATATTTAATATTCATAAATTCGCCTCTATAAAAATTATATCATTAATTTAGATTAAATTAAACATTTCCAATAATTGGATTTTTAATATTTATAAAATTATTCATAATAATATTGGTGATTAATATAAAAAAATATATTTTAACAATTATACTTTGTTCTTTATTTAATATTCAAACAATTGACTCTAATAGCGATAAATTAACTTTATATAATAAAGAAAATATATATGAAGAAGAAGTATTTAAAATATATTTTGTTAATACAACTTCTAAAGATTTAGAAAGTATTTTAAATATATTAGATATAAATGTATTAAGTTATATAATAGATGATAAAAAATATTATGCTAGAGATTTAAATGATTTATATGAAAAATATACTAAAGATAAAACATTACAAGATAAAATTTATTATGAAAAATATGGTATAAAAATAGATGGTATAAATATAAAGTGTCAAATAAATGAATTAATTAAACTTGATAATTTAGTAGATATATATTAATTAATATTCTTTTTTTTATTTTAAAAATATACTATAATATTAATGGTGATTATATGAAAACTGATTATATTATAGATGGAAATGAAGCTTGTGCTAGAGGATCTTATTTATTTAGTGAAGTATGTGGTATTTATCCAATAACTCCTGCTAGTCCTATGGCAACACTTACTGATAAGTGGTCAAGTGAAAATAAACTTAATATATTTAATGATACAGTTAAAGTGATAGAAATGCAAAGTGAAGCAGGGGCAGTTGCTGTATGTCATGGTGCATTACAAGCTGGAAGCCTTGCAACAACATTTACTGCATCACAAGGACTTTTATTAATGATACCAACTATGTATAAAATAGCAGGTGAAATGTTACCTTTAGTTATACACGTAGCTGCAAGAAGTCTTGCTACACATGCGCTTTCAATATTTGGAGATCATCAAGATATTTATGCTACAAGATCTACTGGATTTTGTATGTTATCATCTTCTTCAGTAGAAGATGCATATTATATGGCAATAGTAGCACATTTATCAGCAATTGAAGGTTCACTTCCATTCTTACATTTCTTTGATGGATTTAGAACTAGTCATGAATTAAATAAAGTATCATTATTAAATGAAGAAGAAGTTAAAAAACTTGTAAATTTTGATAAAATAAATGAATTTAAAAATAGAAGTTTAAATATAGGAAAGCCTATTACAAGAGGAACTTCTCAAACAGCAGATGTATATTTTCAAAATACTGAAGTTAGAAATAAATACTATACTAATATGGTAGATATAGTTAATGAAAATATGCAAAAAATTAATAAACTTGCTCTTACAAATTATAAACCATTTAATTATTATGGAGATAGTAATGCAACACATGTTATAGTGGCAATGGGTAGTGTTTGTAATACTATTAAAACAGTAGTTGATTACTTAAATAAAAATGGAAAAAAGACAGGATTATTAGAAGTACATTTATATAGACCATTTAGTGAAGAATATCTTTTAAATGAATTACCTTTAAGTGTTAAAACAGTAGCAGTATTAGATAGAACAAAAGAACCTGGAAGTACAGGAGAACCATTATATTTAGATGTTTCAAAATCATTAAAATCAAGAAATATAAAAGTTTATGGTGGAAGATATGGACTTTCAAGTAAAAATGTTGCATTAAAAGATATAAATGCTGTTTTTGAAAATATATTTAAGTCAAATCCTAAAAATAATTTTACAATTGGAATAGAAGATGATGTTACAAATTTAAGTTTAGAATCAAAAGATATAGATATAGCACCAGATTATAAAGAAATTAAAGTATATGGATTTGGTTCTGATGGAATGGTAAGTGCATCTAAAAACTTTATGAAAGTTTTAGGGCAAAGGAAAGAAAACTATGTTCAAGGATATTTTGAATATGATTCTAAAAAAAGTGGTGGAGTTACAATATCTCATTTAAGAGTAGGTCCATCTAAAATAGAAGCACCATATTTTTTAACAAATCCTGATTTTATAGTTATATCAAAAGATGTTTATTTGAATAGATACTTTTGTTTAGAAAATATAAAAGAAAATGCAACTTTATTAATATCAACTAATAAAAATGATAGAGAACTTAATAATTTAATGAATGTTCAAAATAAAAAAGAAATACTTGATAAAAATATAAAAGTATATGTAGCTAATTTAGATGAATTAAATAAAAAATATAAACTACGTGGAAAAATTAACAATATAATGTGTATGTATATGTTAAAAATATGTGGATATGAAGAAGAGGACATTAATAACTTTAAAGCATTAGTTAAAAAAACATATTCTTCTAAAGGAGAAGAAGTTGTTAATAATAATCTTTTAGCAATTGATGAAGGACTTACATATTTAGAAGTAATTGATAATAATATATTTGATTTAAGAGAAAGTGAAAATGAAGAAGATGGTATTGTAAATCAAATGTTAAAACTACGTGGAAATATGCTTAAAGTATCAGATTTTGAAAATTATAAAGATGGTACATTTGAAGGTGGAAGTGCCGCAAGTGATAAAAGAAAAATATCTTCATTAGTACCAAAATGGTGTAAAGGAAATTGTATAGAATGTAATCAATGTTCATTTGTTTGTCCTCATGCTTGTATAAGACCATTTTCACTTACAGATAATGAATTAATTGATGCACATTTAGATAAGGATGAAACTATTTTAAGTATTGGAGAAAAAGATAATAAAAATTTCTTTATATCAATAAATGAAGCAAATTGTACAGGATGTGGTTTATGTATTAATGCATGTCCTGGTAAAAATGGAGAAAAAGCTCTTGAGTTTGGTGAATTTAATGAAAGATTAGATAGAATTAGTGATTACTTATATAATAATCAAGAAAATATAATACCATTTAATAAATATACAATTAAAGGGTTAGGTTTTCAAAAGCCATATTTTGAATTTTCTGGTGCATGTGCTGGATGTGGAGAAGCCGCTTACATTAAATTAATAACTGAACTTTATGGCAAGAATATGGTAATAGCTAATGCTACTGGATGTTCATCTATTTATGGTGGATCTCTTCCATTAACACCATATAAAATTCCATGGATGAATTCATTATTTGAAGATAATGCTGAATTTGGTTTTGGAATTCATATGTCTTATAAAAAAACAAGAGAAAGAATTAAAAAATTAATGTATAAATATAAAGATAAAGTTTCTTTAGAAGTAAAAGCAACTTTTAAAGAATGGATAGATAATATGGAAGATGATGATTTAACTTATGCTATTAAAAATAAGTTAGAAGAAAGTTTAATTCCAGATGAAATAAGAGAATTACTTGATTATATTCCATCTAGAAAAGTATGGATTTTAGGTGGAGATGGTTGGGCATATGATATAGGTTATGGAGGACTTGATCATGTACTTCATAGTAATGAAAACATTAATATAATGGTACTAGATACAGAAGTTTATTCAAATACAGGAGGACAAAAATCTAAATCAACTAGAGCAGGGTCAGTCGCAGAATTTGCATCTAATGGAAAATTAGAAAACAAAAAAGATTTATTTAAAATAGCAATGGCTATACCTAATGTATATGTTGCTACTATATCAATGGGTGCTAATATGATGCAAACACTAAAAGTATTAAAAGAAGCATATGAACATGATGGACCTTCTTTGATAATTGCATATAGTCCATGTATAGAACAAGGAATTATTGGTGGAATGTCTAATCAACTTGAAGAACAAAAATTACTTGTTGATGTAGGATATAATATTTTAATGAGATATAATCCAGAAGAAGATAAAGTAACAGTTGATTCCAAAGAACCTGATTTTACAAATTATGATGAAGTATTTAATCATGAACTAAGATATAAAAATTTAGAAATTAAAAATGAAGAAGAATATCAAAGATTATATGAAGAAAATATGAATTTTTCAAAAGAAAGATATTACTATTTTAAAGATTTAGAAAATAAAAGGGGCTGTCGAGAAATTAGATAATTAGTTTTTTGACAGTTTCTTTTCTTTTTGTTTTACAATAGGCATTTTTT
>CANRCA010000039.1 GCA_947628985.1 uncultured Bacilli bacterium
TATATAATTTTCTTAGTAAGATTAAAAAATATATATGGTACTTTTAACCCTTTTTGGGAGCACACCATATATATATAATTATCTTAGTAGGGTAAAAGGAGAGTTGTATTATATATGAAAAATAAAAAAGGATTTACATTGGTAGAATTATTAGCAGTTATTGCAATATTAGCAATACTAGTTTTAATAGCAATACCAAATATATTAAATTTATATAGGAATGCAAGAGAGAATGTATTTGTAAGTGATGTACAAAGTATATTAAGAGCATCAGAACAAGCTTATGTAACAAACTCATTAACAAATAAAAATAAAACATGTTTTGATAGTGTATCAAATCCATTAGATATAGAATCAAAAAGTAATTTAAAATATAAAGTACAATTATCAAGTGATGGAAAGATAACAAGTATACAAGTAATAGATAATAATTATCAAATAATAAAAACAAATGCAAGTGATATAAAAAGAGATGATATAGGAAATAGTAAAAGTAATAAGTTAATAAAGAGTGAAACAAGAAAAGAAGGAACAGGTTTAACAGCATGTGATGGAAGTACAATAGAAGAAGGAGAAGAAGTAAGAACAAAATATGTAGATAGTGAATTACATGGAGCAGATCCAATACTCGGAAGTGGAATGATACCAGTAATGTTATCAGAAACAGGAGTAGCAACATATGCCCATGATTATGATGAATGGTATAGTTATAAAGATAAAGAGTGGGCCAATGCAGTAATATTAGTAGATAGTCCAAGTAAAAATTATACAGCAGGAGAAGTAATATCAGAATCAGATATACGAGCATACTTTGTATGGATACCAAAATATAAATATAAATTATTTAATATGGGAAATTACACAGAATTAGAAAGTAGTCAACCAGAAAGTCAGGTACAAGAAATAGATATTGTATTTGGAACAGAAACAACAGGAGAAGAAGAAGGAGAATGTAAAACACCAATGGAGAGTGGACTATCAAAAGCAAGTGATGCAACAAAAGAATGTCAAAAAGATGATTATATGACACATCCAGCATTTTTAAGTATACCATCAAATGGATTCTGGGTAGGTAAGTTTGAAATGTGATATAATCAAAATGAAAATATAAGTAATCCAATAACAACAGAAAACATATCAACATGGAGTACAGCAAATGCACAAAAAACAGAAAGTTATGCAAGTACATTATCAAATAAAATAATAGTAAAACCAAATGTGTATTCATGGAGAAATCAAATAGTTGCAACATTTTTCCAAAGTGCATATAACTTCAATAGAACATTAGATTCACATATGATGAAGAATACAGAGTGGGGAGCAGTAGCTTATTTATCACACTCAAAATACGGAATAAAAGATGAGGTAAGAATAAATAATAATAGTAAATATTTAACTGGATATGCAGCAGATACAAAAGATGCAGCTTCTAGTGAAACAGCAAATAAACAATGGAATACAACTACTGGACATTTAGCAAGTACAACAGGAAATATAAGTGGTGTATATGATATGAGTGGTGGTGCTTGGGAATATATGGCATCATATATTGAAAGCAATCCAAAAAATAGTGGAATGGATGATATAGTAACAAATTCAACATATTCAAAATATATAGATAAATATTCATCATCTAGTACAATAACATCATATAAATTTAGAATACTAGGAGATGCAACAGGAGAGTTAGGACCATTCTGGAATAATGGATACTATCAAAGTACATGGTTTGCTGACCTCGCGGACTTCGTTGACTCTACTTACCCTTGGTTCCTTCGTGGAGGCCACTGCAGCAACTCTGCTCGTGCTGGTCAGTTCATCTTCAGTAGGACCACTGGTGGTGCTAACAGTGGCAACAGCGCCCGTTTGGTTTTGACTCCAACAAATTAATATATAATAAAAAGTATAATTTCATATTGAAACTATACTTTTATTATTTTTTCATTTCTTTATAAGTAATAAATCCAAATAATATATTTTTAATATTATCATCATTTACATAAGTATTAATTTTATAAAATAGTAGTGGAATATCATTACTATTTTTAATTTCATTTAATAATTTTTCTTCAATATCTAAATCATATAAAACATTATTATCAATAATAAAATTATAATGTATTAAAAATTCTAATAAATGAGAATACTCATATACTTGTGTTTTAGGAATATTGCTACTAGCAGTAAATCCTATTTTTAAATCACTTTCAAATTTTAAATCAATCATTTTATTATAAAAATTATTAATATCATTAAATAAAAATACTTCACAATTTTTATTACATTTTTTAATTATACTTTTAATATAATCATCATTTCCAATAACTATTAATTTATTAACAATGTTTGATAAATTAATCATATCATCATTTATTAAATATTGATTTTCATAAATATCATTATTTATTTCATATTGAATATTTTTACTATTTAAATATTCTTGTAAATTATTTACTTTATCAATACTTGTATCAGAAGAATAAACTATAAAATATTTTTGATTAGTTATTTTTTTATAATCACTTTTACTTTTAATAATTAATGCATTATTTAAACACCAACTATTATAATTAATAACTTCATTAGTTTCTTTATTACATAAAATAATAATTTTAAAATCATTATAATTATTTGATATTAAATTTCTTGTTTTTTCTACAAAATTTGATACAGAATCATAAAAAGTAATTTTATTATTTAACAAATAATCATAAGTATCTTTACTTTCACCATAATAATTTAATACTACAATATCATCTTTATTAATATTAGATTTATTATTATATATTATAATATTTTTATCTTTAAATTCATTTTTTAATGAGAAGTAGATTTCTTTAGTTTTATTTATATATAAACTAATACCATAATTTTTTGGATAATAAATCATTTTTTACCTCTTTCCTAATTAAATTATACCATTTATATTATAACCTGAAAATAGAAATAATATATTGTTAAAATAATAAATATTTGATAAAATTAATTGTAAGGAAGTGATATCATGCCATTAGATAAAACTACTGTTGTAGATACACAAACAATAATAGATGAAAATACTAAAAAAACATTACATAGTATTTGTGAAGATTTAAAAGAAAGAGGATATAATCCAACTAAACAAATAGTTGCTTATTTAATTAGTGGAGATCCTGGATATATTTCTAACTATAAAGAATGTAGAAATAGAATATTACAATTTAAAAGAGAAGATATACTAGAAGTAATGCTAGTTAATTTTGTAAAAGAATGATATATTTAGGTTTAGATTTAGGAAGTAAAACATTAGGACTTTCTATAAGTGATAAAACATCTACAATAGCAAGTGCTTTAGAAGTTATAAGATTTAATGATTATGATGAATTATTTTCAAAACTAGATATAGTTGTTTATACTAGAAAAGTAGATAAATTTGTACTTGGTAATCCATTAAATTTAGATGGTAGTGTATCTAAAAGAAGTTTAGAAACTTTAGAATTTAAAAAATTATTAGAAGAAAGATATCCTACTAAAGAAGTTATTTTACAAGATGAAAGATTATCTACAGTAGAAGCAGAAAGAATGCTTATAAGTAACAATACAAGAAGAGAGAATAGAAAGAAGGTTATTGATAAAATAGCTGCTAGTATTATATTGCAAGCTTATTTAGATAGGAGAAGTAAGTGAAAAGTAATTATTTAACATTAAAGACTCAAAATGGTAATAAAAAAGAATATAGAATACTTTTAAATATTGAATCTAATGAAGAGAATAAAAATTTTGTAATATATACAGATGATAAAAAAAATAAAGATGGAAATATTAGAGCTTATGCATCAAGTTACATTTTAAGTGAAAAAGGAAATATGACTAAACTTAAAAATGTAAGTAATAAAGATGAACTTGATTTTATTAATAAAATATTAGATTCTTTAATTATAAAAAAATAATTTTATAATTTTTGTTTGGAGGAAAAAATATGAAAAAAAAGGTGTTTAATTTTAAGAAATTTATATTATTTATATTAGTTTTAATTATTTTAATAGTAGGAACTATAATTGGAAGTTATTTCTTTTTAATAAGTGCTCCTTCTAAAGAAGGTAAAGAAGTAACTATTTATGTAGATAAAGGACAAACATATTCTTCAATTTCTCATGAACTTAAAGAAAATGGACTTATTAGAAATGAACTTGCTTATAAAATATATTTAAAACTTCATAAAACAAATGGTTTAGAATATGGAAATTATGTATTAAAAACTAATAATAATATAGAAGAAATGATTAAAATATTAGAACAAGGTAGTGTAAATCTTACTGCAACTAAAATGGTAACATTTATAGAGGGTAAGAATATGAGATATATTATTAAAACTATTACTGATAACTTTAATATTAAAGAAGAAGAAATAATGAATAAATTAGAAGATCAAAATTATTTAGATGAATTAATAGAAGATTATTGGTTCTTAACAGATGATATTAAAAATAAAGATTTATATTATTCATTAGAAGGATATTTATATCCAGATACTTATGAATTTTATGTAACTGCTAGTGTTGATGATATATTTAGAAAAATGTTAAATAATATGGAAAATAAATTAAAAGATTTAAAAACTGAAGTTGAAAATAGTGAATATTCAATTCATGAAATGTTAACTCTAGCATCAATTGTTGAATTAGAAGCAGGTAATGCTAGTGATAGAAAAGGTGTAGCAGGAGTATTTTATAATAGACTTAAAAATAATTGGTCGCTAGGTAGTGATGTAACAACATATTATGCAGAAAAAATAGATAATTATTTAAGAGATTTAAAAAATTCAGAATTACAAAAATGTAATAATTATAATACAAGAAGTTCTTGTATGGCAGGAAAACTACCAATTGGACCAATATGTAATCCTGGAATTAATTCAATAATCGCAGCAATTGAACCAACTAAACATGATTATTATTACTTTGTAGCAGATAAAAATGGTAAAACATACTTTAATAAAACAGATAGTGAACATGTAAGCACAGTAAATAGATTAAAAAGTGAAGGTTTATGGATAGAATATCAAGAATAATAGAAGATATAAGAGAATATGGAATTCAAAATAATGTTCCTATTATGAGTGTTGATACAATAAATGAAATAACTAAAATTATTAAAGAAAATAATATAAAAAATATATTAGAAATAGGTACAGCTATTGCTTATTCAACTATTTGTTTTGCTAGTATTGAAGGAATAAAAATTACTAGTGTAGAAAGAGATAATGATAGATTTTTAAAAGCACAAGAAAATGTTAAATTAACTAACTTTAATAATATTAATTTAATACATGATGATGCTTTAAATATAGATATAAAAGATAAATTTGATTTAATAATTATAGATGCTGCTAAAAGTCAAAATATGAAATTCTTTAATAAATTTAAAGAAAACTTAAATGATAAAGGTATTATAATAATAGATAACTTATCATTTCATGGTTATGTTGGTAAAAGTAATGAAATTAAAAGTAGAAATTTAAGACAAATGGTAAGAAAAATAGAAAAATTTCTTGATTTTTTAGATAATAATCAAGAATTTGATATAACTTATATAAATGTAGGAGATAAATTAGGAGTATGCAAGAAAAAAAATATTTAATTATTCCAAATAATAAAGATTTAAGTTTATATGAAAAATATAATTTAGATTCTTTTGTATTACCTTTAGAAGATTATTCTATTGGTTTTAATGTATATTATAATATAGATGAAATAAATGAACTTTCTAAAAACTATAATATATTTGTAATTATGAATAAATTTTTACATTTACAAATAAATGAATTTAAAAAAATATATGATAAATTTAATAAAAATATAAAATTTATTGTAGAAGATATAGGACTATTAAATATAATTGATAAAGATAGAGTAATATTATATGAAAATCATATATTATCTAATTATAAAGCAATTAATTATTTAAATAGTTTAGATGTTAAAAATGTAGTTATTAATAATGATTTAACTATAAAAGAAATTAAAGAAATAAAAGAAAAAACAAATTCTAATTTATATTATTTTTATATAGCTAAAAATATAATAATGTATTCAAGAAGATATTTAGTATCTAATTTTAATAATCATTTTGATATTGAAAATGATACTAATAAATATGATATAGAGGAAATAGTATCACATAAAGTATTAGAAGTTAAAGAAGAAAAAGATGGAAGTACTGTAAGATATAATAAAATATTTTGTGCTTCTAAATATTTAAATGATTTAAGTGATTTAAATTTAATTATTGATTTAACTGATATAAATGAAATATCTACTAAAATGATACTTGAAAATATAAATGAAGAAAATTTATATAATTTAATTGATAGTGATTATTATTTCTTAGAGAATGATATTAAATATAAGGTAGGTGATTTAAAATGAAATATGAATTATTATTACCTGCTGGAGACTTAAATAGACTTAAATTTGCATGTATGTATGGAGCAGATGCTGTATATATAGGAGGATATGATTATAGTTTAAGAGCAAATGCTAATAATTTTAGTATTGATGATATAAAAGAAGCAGTTACATTTGCTCACTCATTAAATAAAAAAGTATATGTTACAGTTAATATGATTTTTCATAATGAAGATTTAGAAAAATTAGATGATTATTTAATTTCACTTGATAATATTAAAGTTGATGCATTTATAGTAAGTGATTTTGCTGTAATTGAAGCAATTAAAAGACTTAAAATTAAAACACCATTTTTTATATCAACTCAAAAATCAATTACTAATTTAGAAAGTATTAAATTTTATAAATCACTTGGTGCTTATAGAGTAGTTTTAGCAAGAGAATGTACAAGAGAAGATATAAAATATATAAAAGAAAATATAGATACGGAATTAGAAGTATTTATACATGGTGCTATGTGTACTAGTTATAGTGGAAGATGTGTAATGAGTAATTATGTAACACTAAGAGACTCAAATAGAGGAGGATGTTCACAAGTTTGTAGATTTACATTTAATAATAATACTTCACATGATTATGCATTTTCTTCTAAAGATTTAAATATGATAGATTATATAAGTGATATGATGGACTTAGGAATTGAATCATATAAAATAGAAGGTAGAATGAAAAGTCTATATTATATTGCTACTGTTGCTAGTGTATATAGAAATATATTTGATAAAAAAGAAAATAATACATTAACACAAGATGATATAGAATACTCTAAGAAATTATTAAATAGAGTTTCTAATCGTGAAAATATAGCACAATTTTATAATGGTATACCACATGAAGAAAGTCAATATTTTAATGGAAGACAAGAAGTAAGTAATCAAGACTTTTTAGGTTTAGTTTTATCTTATGATGAGAGTACTAATGAAGCACTTATAGAACAAAGAAATAAATTTAGTGTAGGTGATACTATTGAAGTATTTGGACCACATACAAATACACAAAAATTTAATGTTGAATATATTATAAATAGTGATAATGAAAGAGTAGACTCAGCATCACATGCACAAGAAATAGTTAAAATAAAAATACCTTTTAAGGTAGAAAAAAATGATATTTTAAGAGTAGAAATAATGTAATAAAAAACTTGACAAAACATACAATTTATAGTATCATTTTTTGGTAATGAGGAAGAGGTGAATAATCACATGAAAAAGAAAGAGATTTTTTTAACAGGTGAAGGTTATTTAGAATTAGAAAATGAATTACAATATTTAAAAACAACTAAAAGAGAAGAAGTAACTCAAACTTTAAAAGAAGCAAGAGCCCTTGGAGATCTTTCTGAAAATAGTGAATATGAACAAGCAAGAGAAGATCAAGCAAATTTAGAAAAGAGAATTTTAGAAGTTGAATATGCTTTAGAGCATGCAACTGTTATAGATAATAGTGAAAATAATGGAAAAGTTGGTATTGGTAGCCAAGTAGAACTTCAATATGAAGATGAAGATGATACTGAAAGTTATAAAATAGTTGGTAGCCAAGAAGCAGATCCATTCAACAATAAAATTTCAAATGAAAGTCCAATCGCATCAGCTATTATTGGTAAAAAAGTTGGAGATGTTGTTGAAGTTTCTTCACCTGATGGAGTATATTCTGTTAAAATTGTAGCAATAGGATAATTAATTATCCTTTTTTATAACATTTAATGTAGGAGGTTAGAATGAAAAAAAGTTACACATTAAAATTAGAAGGAAAAGAATGGAAAGATTGCTTAAAAGATGCATTTGATAAAAAGAAAAAAGATGTCAAAATGGATGGATTTAGAAAAGGTCAAGTTCCATATGATGTATATGTTAAGAAAATGGGAGTAGAAGTATTATATATGGATGCTGTTGATTTTGCATTAGATATTCTATATGCAAGATTATTAAGTGATAAAGATACTATAACTCCAGCAGCAACACCTGCAATTGACATAAAAGAAATTGATAAAGAACATGTAGAAATTGAATTTACTTTAGTAGCTGTTCCTGAAGTAGATTTAGGAAAATATAAAGATTTAGGAATTAAAAAAGAAAAAATAGTAGTTAGTGATGAAGAAATAGAACATGAATTAGGTCATTTAAAAGAACAATTTGCTGAACTTAGAACAGTAGATGATGATAAAAAAATTAAAGAAGGTATGACTGCTGTTATAGATTTTGAAGGATTCTTAAATGATAAAGCTTTTAAAGGTGGAAAAGGAGAAGATTATCCTTTAGAAATAGGATCTCATACATTTATTCCTGGATTTGAAGAAGCATTAGTTGGTCTTAAAAAAGGTGATAAAAAGGATGTTAAAGTTACATTCCCAGAAAATTATCAATCAGAAGAATTAAAAGGACAAAAAGTAGTATTCAAAGTAGAAATAAAAGAAGTAAAAGAAAAAGTATATCCAGAATTTGATAAAGAATTCTTTGAAGATTTAAATGTTGGTGGAGTAGAAAACTTAGATGATTTAAAGAAATATATTAAAGAAAATTTAGAAGCAGAAAAAGAAAAAAATCAAAGTGATGAATATTTATTCAAATGCTTAGATAAAATAGTTAAAGATTCTAAATTTGAAATTCCAGAAGAAATGACAGAAGATGAAGTTAATAGATTAACAAGAGAATTTAGTGAAAGATTAAGTTATCAAGGATTAAATATCGAAACATATTTACAATATGCTAATAGTACAATGGATGAATTTAAAGAAACATTAAAACCAGAAGCTAATAGAAGAATAGGTTATAGATTAGTAATGGATGCTGTTGTAGCAAAAGAAAAATTAGAAGTAAGTGATTTAGAACTTGAAGAAGGATTAAATAAAACAAGTGAAGAATATGGAATGAGTCGTGAAGATTTTGAAAAAGAAATTGGCTCAAAAGAATTATTCAAATATGACTTGCTAATGAGAAAAGCAATGAAAGTTATAACAGGTGAATAAAAATTAGGACTTAGAAATAAGTTCTTTTTTGATATTAAAATACTATAAATTTAATATGTCAAATTTGTTACTATTTATTGACTTTCCATATATATATATATAATTTTCTTAGTAGGATAAAAATAGAAAGAAGGTATTATATATGAAAAGTAAAAAAGGATTTACATTGGTAGAATTATTAGCAGTAATAGCAATCTTAGCAATCTTAGTAATAATTGCACTACCAAATATATTAAATTTATATAGGAATGCAAGAGAAAATACATTTGTAGAAGAAACACAAAATATAATAAGAACAGCACAGCAACAATATATACAAGATTCAATGAATAATAAGAGTGTAACATGTTATGATAGTAAAACAAATCCATTAGACTTAGATTCAAAATCAAGTTTAAAATATAAAGTACAATTAAGTGATGGAAAGATAACAAGTATAGAAGTATTAGATAATAATTATCAAGTAATAGGAAATAATACAAGTGGAATAAGTAGAGACTCAATAGGAAACAGTAAAAGTAATAAGACAATAAAGAGTGTAACAAGAGAAGAAGGAAAAGGATTAACAGCATGTGATGGAAGTACAATAGAAGAAGGAACAACATCAGAAGAAGAATCAAATATAAAATACACATCAATGTTAAAAGGATTAAGTTTTGATATAGCTGCCGCAGATCTAGGTACTTATACACCAACAGAAGAAGAGCAATGTTAATGATACTATAAGAATGTACAAAAATGGGAATGAAAAAATGTACAAAATTGTACATGAATCAAACCCAAA
>CANRCA010000040.1 GCA_947628985.1 uncultured Bacilli bacterium
AATTTAAAAAATTTAATAAAATTTCAACTTTTTTAAGAAATTTACAAAAAATACTTGTAAAAGCTTAGAAAGTCACAGCTTACAACAGGAACAGGCTTTACACCAATAAAAACATTTAGTGGAACATTTGATGGGAAAAATCATAGAATAGATAATTTATATATAAATAGAACTGTAGAAAATTCAGGTAATGCTGCATTTATAGGAACTTTGCAAAATGGAGAAGTAAAGAATTTAACAATACAGGGAAGTGTAGAAACAAATGCAAAAAAAAATACATTAGGAGGAATAGTAGGTGTAATAAATAATTCAACAATAGATAATTGTATAAATGAAGTTACAGTGACAAATAAAACTGGTGATTATTCAGTAGGTGGTATAGCAGGATGGAGTGGTGGAGATGCAACAATAAAAAATAGTATAAATAAAGCAAATGTTACAGGTGGTCATCAAACTGGTGGAATAATTGCAGCAAATCAAGGAATAAAATTAACAATAGAAAATTGTAAAAACTATGGAACAATAACAAATGAAGCAGGATATGCAATAGCGGGTATAGTAGGAGAAGATACATCTAGTGCTACAAAAACAATAATAAAAAATAGTACAAATTATGGAGAAATAAAAGGAACAAATACAACAGATGTAACAAAATCTTTAGGAGGTTTAGTGGGTATTATTTTAAAAGAATTAGAAATAGATAACAGTAACAATGAAGGAAAAATAACAATTGATAGTAATAGTAGTTTTTATGTTGGAGGTTTAGTAGGTAGAGTTGAAGGAGTAGTAAATATAAATAATAGTCATAATAAAAATACAATAACAAGTATTAATCAATCTAGTACAAATGATAAGTCTAAAAATGTTGGGGGTTTAATAGGAGCAGCCTCTAGTACACAAACAAGTATAATAACAAACTCATCAAATGAAAAAGAGGGAGTAATAAGTGGTGGAGTTAGAGCAGGTGGATTAACAGGGGAGTTTGCTGCTGGTTTAATAATAAATAAATGCTATAATTTAGCAAACATTAGTACAGATACAACAGGTACATATGGTACATATATAGGAGGCTTAGTAGCATATAATTCTGGCTACGGTCCAAGTCACGAAGATATAGTAATATTAAATAGTTACAATAAAGGTAATTTAAATGGAAGTTTTGATAGTAATTATAGTTCTAATGTAGGTGGTTTAGTAGGAGCACAAAATACTGGTTCTACAGAATTTAATTCAAAAATAATAAATAGTTATAATCAAGGAAATATCTCATCTACACACATTCTTAGTGGAATAATTCGAGTTGTTTCAAAGAACGTAACATTAAATAATGTATATAATGTAGGGTTATTAAATAATACAAATATAAATAATAATTATATAATAGGACATAAAAATACTGATGCCACAGTAAATTATAAAAATGTATATTATTTAAATAGTTTAAGTGGAACATTACCAGAAGATACAACAAATGTAATAGGGAAAAGTGCAGATGAAATGAAAAATCAATCATTTGTAACTTTATTAAACACAAATAAAAATAGTATTAATTTAACAGATATAGATAGTAGATTAACCGGTTATACATTATGTGATTGGAAATTAGGAACTTCTGGATATCCAGAACTTGATTGTAAATAAAAATATAGTATTATAAATTAAAAATCTAATAGCAATCAATTAAAACTATTAGATTTTTTATGTAAAAATCTGTCAAAAATATTAAATATACTTTAAAATAGATAAATATTTCTATAAAATAAAATTAGTGATGATTATATGAAATTGAATGAAGAAATATTTAGAGAATATGATATAAGAGGAGTATATGGTGTTGATTTAAATGATGATATAGCATATAAAATAGGACTTGCATTTGGTACTAAATTAAATGAATATAAAATACTATCAACAGTAGTTGCTTATGATAATAGATTATCTTCTCCTAGTTTGGAAGCATCTTTAATAAAAGGATTAGTTGAAACTGGAATTCATGTAAAAAGACTTGGACTTGCTACTACTCCTATGTGTTATTTTGCTGCTAATTACTTAAATACTAATTCTAGTATGATGATAACAGCATCTCATAATCCTAAAGAATATAATGGATTTAAATTTTCTTATAATGGAATACATAATGCTTATGGTAGTGATGTTAAAGAAATATATAATATAATTAAAGGTGAAAAATTTACTTATGGAAAAGGTAGTGTAGAAGATGTTAATATAAGAGATGCTTATATTGATTTAGTATTGAATAAATTATCATTTGGAGATAAAAAAATAAAAGTAGTATATGATTGTGGTAATGGTACTACTAGTATAATTGCAGATGAAATATTTTCTCATTTAAAAAATATTGAAAGTATTGGAATATGTAATACAAGTGATGGTAATTTTCCACTTCATCACCCTGATCCTTGTATTTATGAAAACTTAACAATGTTAAAAAATAAAGTAATAGAAACTCATGCAGATGTAGGTATTGGTTATGATGGAGATGGGGACAGAGTAGGATTTGTAGATGAAAAAGGAAGAATGATTGAAATAGATAAATTCTTAATTATTATGTGGAAATATTTATATGATAAAGTAGATAAAAAAGAATGTTTATATGATGTTAAATGTTCTAAAGCACTTGAAGATGAACTTATTAAATTAGGAGTAAAACCAATTGAATATAGAACAGGAAACTCATATACAAGGGCTGCGTCTGCTAAAGGAGATTATCCTTTAAGTGGTGAATTATCAGGACATGTATATTTTAGAGATAGATTTCCAGGATATGATGATGGAATATATGTAGGTATGAGACTTATTGAAATGTTATCTCATATAAATGAACCCCTTAGTAGTTTACTTGATAATATAGTGAAATATTATTCAACTCCTGAAATAAAAATTCATGCAGAAGATAATATTAAATTTGAAATAGTAAATAAAATAAAAGAATATTGTGATAAAAAAAATTACAATTACATAACACTTGATGGAGTAAAAGCGAAATTTGATGATGGTTTTGCTCTTGTAAGAGCGTCTAATACAGGGCCAAATATTACAACTCGTTTTGAAGCAACTACTGAAAAAAGATTAAATGAAATACAAACAGAATTTACAAATGAATTAAATAAATATATAAAATAGAAATATAAAATAATTAAGGGAGGAAATATGGAATTAGTATTATTAGAGTATATTGAAACAAAAGAATATGGAAAAATAGCTCATTTTCTAAAAAATAAAGAAGATGTATATTCTAAAGTAATAGAAGATGATATTGGTAATATTATTTATGAAGAATTACAAAAAGAAATACAAGATAATATTAAATCCATATATAAAACAGAAAATGAATAAGTCAGTTTCCCTAAAAAATTTAGAAAAATATTTTAAATATATATTAAATAGAATTAATACATTATATGGAAGTGAATATATAGATTTAATAAATAAAAGATTACATTCTTTAAATGATTTAGAATATATAGAATTAGAAGATAATGTATTTGCTAATTTTAAAACAGAATATATAGATAATAATTTTATAAAAATAATACAAATTAATAATAAATTTTTTTCTAGTGATTTAAAAAATATAGAATCATTAAGTTTTGAATCATTAATTCATGAATTATTACATTTAGCATCATTTAAAGAAAGTGGAGGAGTAGGATTTAAAGATTCATATGTTAAATGTTTTGCTTTAAATGAAGGTATGACTCAAATGATAGCAGATGATTTATGCGGATACTCTGAAAGTAAATATTTAAGGTCATATAATGAACTTAAACTGATATCTAAAATTATAAGAACTACATTTGGAAATGATGTAATTTTAGAAAGTTATTTAGTAGATTCATATATATTAAGAAATAAAATATCATCTCTTACTAATGATAAAACATATTATATTAAATTAAATGAAGAATTAAATAATTTATTATATTTGGAACATACAGAAGATAATGATGAAATATATATTAAAAAATTAAGTATAATTTTAGATGACATTATAATAAATATAATAATACCTTATTTGAAAAAACTTGATGATAATGAAAAAGAAAAATATATCTATAACTTATTAAAAGAATTAAAAGGGGATAATAAAATAAAATCTATTTTTAAAAATAAATTAAGTAAATATTATAATGTTGATGATATTAAATATGATGAAATTAAACAGAATATTGAAAGTAAAAAAATAAATTTTAAAAATCAAGTTAATGAATATGTAAAATTAGTTAAATATGATGAAGATATTTTAAGTAGTTATTATGTACAAAGAGATGGAAAAATATTTTCTTTAGATAAAAAAGTTGAAATAACAATTCCATCAATATGTAATTCTATTTATATTAAATTATATGAAAATGAAAATAAAGATGATAATATAATAAATAATTTAATAAATGAATTTTTATCAAATAAAAAAAATATTAAAATTAAAGGTAGTGATATTTTAGAAAGAAGAAAATTATTTTGTAAATTAGTTAGTGTTTTAAAAAGTATGGGTTATATACTTGCTAATGATTATTCAGAATTAAATGAATCTGATATTATAAAAGAACCAATTTTAGTAGATTATAAAAATTTAACATTAAATGATATGAGAAAAATACATGATAATTTTATTGTTAGTAAAAATTATAAAGATGGAATAAATAATGTATTTTATAAAAATGGTATAGCAGTAGTAGATGGAGACTTAAAAAAATTAATATTATTTGTACAAAATTGGTATATGTCTTTAGGAAAAGTAAAAGTTAAAAATGGTAAAGTTACTGAAGTATTAGTAGATGCTTTTAGTGAAGAAAATAAAGATATATTTGAAGATATTAAAACTTCATTATTATATGTATTTGAAAATACTGCTGATTTAAATATAAATGAAATAAAAAATAATTGTAGACTTATGGAATCTAAAAAAATAATTGATAAACTTTTATTAACTCCAGAAAATTATGAGAGAATATATGATTATTTATTAACAATATCTCTTCCTTCAGTTTATGCTACAAGGAGGTCAAAATCATATATAGAAAATTTTGATACATATAATGATACAATTATGAAAGAAGCAAAAGAAATAGCAATTAAAAAATAAAATTCTAATTATGTAAGATTATGATATAATTTAATAGGTGGGAATATGCAAATTATATATAAAGATATAAATGTAAATTATGTTTTTTATGATAATAATTCAAATGTTAATTTGATATTTTTACATGGTTGGGGACAAAATATTGATATGATGATGCCTTTAGCAAAACCATTTAAGAAAAAATATAATATATTAATTGTTGATTTACCAGGATTTGGACTTAGTGATGAACCTAAAGAAGTATGGGACATATATGAATATGCAAATCTTATAAATTATATGTGTAAAGAATTAAAAATTAAAAAACCAATATTAATAGGGCACTCATTTGGAGGTAAAATATCTTTAGCATATGCTCTTAAATATGATACAAGTAAATTAGTTTTACTCGCAAGTCCTTACAAAAAAAATATTACAAAAGATACATTTAAAGTAAAACTATTTAAGTTTTCTAAAAAAATTCCAGTAATAAATAAATTAGAAAACTATGTTAAAAAATATGTAGGTTCAACTGATTATAAAAATGCATCTGTAATGATGAGAAATATATTAGTTCGCCATGTAAATTTAGATTTAACTAATGAATTAAATAAAATAAAATGTCCTACTTTATTGATATGGGGAACTAAAGATGAAGCAGTAAGTTATAATGATGCAGTAGAATTAGAAAAAATAATTCCTAATTGTGGACTTGTTACTTATGAAGGGTTAGATCATTATGCATATTTACAAAATTTAAATCAAACTATAAATGTTTTAAATAGTTTTATAGGAGGAAGTAAATGAAATATTTATTTATAATATCTATATTAGTTTATTTATATTACTTAATATATAAAAGTAGAAAATCAATGCATATGTTACAACAAAATTGGTATAACGATGGTGGAAGATATATAAAATGGGTATTTTCTAATTTTAAAAAAGCATTTTTTACATATGATTTAGCATTCTTTTTATTTTTATTCTTTGAAGATAAAATGTTAATATTAGCATTTAGTTTATTTTATATAATTGTTTATTATTTATATAAAAGAACAATATCAAAAGAACAATCTAAAAAGCCACTTGTAATAACTTCTAGAATAAAAAGATTATATGTAACTATGTTAATTTTATATATAATTCCTATGATACCTTATGTAGTAGGATTTGATATTAAAGCATTACCAATAATATATTTTATTATGGCATTATTAGTATGTTTAAATCCATTTATGGTATATATTGCTAATATTATAAATAAACCTATTGAAAAATGTGTATTTAATTATTACAAAAATAAAGCTAAAAATAAATTATATTCAATGAATAATTTAAAAAGAGTAGGTATTACTGGAAGTTATGGTAAAACTAGTACTAAAAATGCATTAAATGATATACTAAATGTAAAATATAATGCATTTGCTACTGAAAAAAGTTTTAATACTATGAATGGATTAATGATATCTATTAATAATAAATTAGATAAATTTACTGATATTTTTATAGCAGAAATGGGAGCATTTAAAAGAGGAGAAATTCAAGAAAAATGTGATTTTATTAAACCTCAATATGGAATATTAACTACTATTGGTACAGCTCATTTAGAAAGTTTTGGTAGTAGAGAAAATATACAAAAAGCAAAATTTGAATTAATTGATAGTTTACCTGATAATGGAATAGCTATATTAAATTATGATGATGAATATCAAAGAAAATATAAAATTAAAAGTAAATGTAAAAAAGTATGGGTATCTATTAAAGATAAGAAAGCAGATATTTATGCTAGTGATATAAAATTATCAAATAAAGGTACTACTTTTAAATGTACATTTAATGATAAAAAAGAAACTTGTGAATTTGAAACAAAATTATTAGGAGAAGCAAATATATATAATATTTTAGAGTCAATTGCTCTTGCTTATGAATTAGGACTTTCTTTAGATCAAATAAAAATAGGTGTTAAAAGAATTAAAACAGTTGAACATAGATTAGAATTAAGAAAATATGGAGATATAAATATTATAGATGATGCTTATAATTCAAATCCAGTTGGTTCTAAAATGGCTGTTGATGTTTTAAATATGATGGATGGTAAAAAAATTATTGTTACACCAGGTATGATAGAACTTGGAGAAAAACAATACGAATATAATATGGAATTTGGAAGACAAATCGCTAAAGTTTGTGATGAAGTTATATTAATAGGAGAAGAACAAGCTAAACCAATTGTTGATGGACTTAAAAAAGAAAGATATAATGAAAAAAATATACATATATTAAATGATGTAAAAGATTCTTTTCCTTTAATGAAAAAATTAAGTGGAAAAACTACATATGTATTATTAGAAAATGATTTACCAGATATATTTAATGAATAGGAGTGAAGTATTATGAAAATTAAATTAGGAGTTATATTTGGAGGAGAAAGTGTAGAACATGAAGTAAGTATTATTTCTGCTTTACAAGCTATACAAAATTTAGATAATGAAAAATATGAAGTTATACCAATATATATTTCAAAAGAAAAAATATGGTATACAGGTCATATGCTTTTAGATATGGAATTTTATAAAGATTTAAAAGATATGGAAAAATTTGCTAAAAAAGTAGTTCTTTATAAAAAAGATAATAAATATTATTTACAAAAAGTAAATGGATTATTTAGAAAAGATATTACTGAACTTGATGTAATTTTACCTATTGTACATGGTAATGGAGTAGAAGATGGAACTCTAGCTGGATATTTAGATACAGTTGGTATTCCATATGTAGGATCTCATGTTTTAGGTTCTTCATTAGGTCAAGATAAAGTTATTATTAAAGAAATATTAAAATCAAATAATATACCTGTTGTAAATTATGTTTGGTTTTATGATAATGAGTATTTAGAAAATAAAGATAATTTATTAAAAGATATTAAAAAAATGGGTTATCCTGTAGTAGTAAAGCCAGCAACATTAGGAAGTAGTGTAGGAATTACTTATGTTAAGGATGAAAAAGAAATAGAAGATGCGATTGATACTGCGATTAGTTATGACAATAAAATTATAGTTGAAGAAGCTATAGAAAATTTAACAGAAGTAAACTGTAGTGTAATCGGAAATTATGAATATCAAAAAACAAGCCCTATTGAAGAAGTAATGGGACTTGATGAAATATTAAGTTTTACAGATAAATATTTATCAAATTCAAAAACTAAAGGTTCTAGTAAAGGTATGGCTCAAACAAGTAGAATTATTCCTGCTAGAATATCTGATAAATTAACAAAAGAAATAAGTGAAACTTCTAAAAAAGTATTTAGATTATTAAATTTAAGTGGAGTTTGTAGAATTGATTATTTAATAGATTCAAAAACTAATGATTTTTATGTAAATGAACCTAATACAATTCCGGGAAGTTTATCTTTCTATTTATGGAAAGAAGCAGGTATGAGTTATACTTCATTATTAGATGAAATAATTCAAATAGCAATTAAAGAATATAAAAATAATAGTAAGAAAGTTAAAAGTTTTGATAGTAACATTCTTGAAGGATTTAATGGTAGTAAAGGAGTTAAGGGAATAAAAGGAAATTAATAAAACGGGGTGAATATGCAAAATTTAGTAAATGTATTTATTAACTTATTTAGTGGACTTACTTCTTTAAAATATGGAAGAGAGCTAATTGTATTTTTAATATCAATTTCTCCTATATTAGAATTAAGAGGTGGAGTAGTAGCAGGAGCATTATTAAATCTTAGCCCACTTAGAACATTTATAATTTCTATTATTGGAAATATAATACCAGTTCCATTTATATTATTATTTATTGCTAAAATATTAGAATGGATGGGTAATTGTAAAATAAAATCATTTAGAAAAATTGCAAGATTTTTACATAAAAAAGCCGATAAAAATAAATCAAAAATAGAAACTTATGGATATATTGGTCTTATTTTATTAGTAGGAATTCCACTTCCAGGTACAGGTGCTTGGACTGGATGTTTAGTAGCAGGTCTTCTAAATATGGATAAGAAAAAATCATTTTTGTCAGTTGTACTTGGAATATTACTTGCTAGTTTAATTATGATGGTATTCTCATATGGACTATTAAACAATTTAATCAATTAAACTTAAGATATATTTTATATCTTTTTTAATTCTAATAAATATGCTATAATTTATCTTGAAATTTGGGGTGAACAAATGAATTATTTAGCAATTTTGATAACTTTGTTATCAGGTTTATCTTTTTTTATAGGATATTTTATAACAAAATTTGTTAAAGATGAAAAAAAATTAATAATATTTTCTGTTGGATTTTCATTCTCTGTAATATTAGGATTAATATTTTTAGATTTACTTCCAGAAGTATTAGAAACTCTTAATAATAAATTAATCATAATATTATGTGTTTTTAGTGGAATAATATTATTAAAATTATTAGATTTAGTATTACCTAACCATTCACATAATTCAAAAATTAAAAATCATATGGAACATATTGGTGTAATTTCAGCAATAGCATTATTTTTACATAATATTATTGAAGGAACAGCAATATATACAAATGCACTTAATGATATAAAATTAGGAATATTTATGATGTTAGCAGTATCTTTTCATAATATTCCAATAGGTATACAAATATCTTCTTTAATACAAAATAGAAAAGAAAAAATATCTTTATTATCACTTCTTTCACTATCAAGTATAGTAGGTATTATTATATTAATTATATTTAATGTTGAATTTAGTGATTTATTAGTAGGAGTTTTAATGTCAATATCACTTGGAATGCTTATATATATTTCAATATTTGAGTTACTTCATGAAATTATAGAAAATATAAATAAAAAAGAATTAAAATTAGGATTAATTAGTGGAATAATATTAATTCTTATAGGATTTTTATTACATTAATAATTTATTAAAGGTGTGATATAATGTTAAGTATTTTATGGCACGTCTTGAGTATACGAAAGAACGTGTTATAAAATTATTGTACCTAATTTC
>CANRCA010000041.1 GCA_947628985.1 uncultured Bacilli bacterium
ATTAAATCAACTCACTTTTTATCTTGATCTAATTGTATCACAATTTTTTTAATATTTTTTAAGCGATTGCCATACAAATATTACTTTAAAAAAATATTTATCTTTTGTAACTTAGTTGTAACTTTGATATCATATAATTAATTCAAGAGGTGAAAAATATGGAAATATTGAAGGTTGAAAAGTTAACTAAAATATATGGTAAAGATTCTACTAAAGTAGTTGCTTTAGATAACGTATCTTTTAGTGTAGAAAAGGGAGAATTTGTTGCTATAGTCGGAGCATCTGGTAGTGGTAAATCAACACTTTTACATTTAATTGGTGGAGTAGACAGGCCCACTAGTGGAAAAGTATATATTGATGGAAAAGATATTTATTCATTAAGTGAAGATAATCTTGCTATATTTAGAAGAAGATATGTAGGATTAATTTATCAATTTTATAATTTAATTCCAATATTAAATGTTGTTGAAAATATAACATTACCACTTAATTTAGATAATAGAGAAGTTGATAATAATAAATTAAATGAATTACTTAAAATATTAGGTCTTTCTAATAGAAAAAATCATTTACCTCATGAATTATCTGGAGGACAACAACAAAGAACAAGTATAGGTCGTGCTTTAATTACAGAACCTACTATTATCCTAGCAGATGAACCTACTGGTAACTTAGATTCAAAAGCAAGTGATGAAATAGTAGAATTACTTAAAAAAACAAACAAAGAATATAATCAAACTATAATAATGATTACTCATAATATGGAAATAGCCTCATGTGCAGATAGAATAATAAAATTAGAAGATGGGCATATTGTGGGTGAATAAAATGAATATTTTAAATAAATTAACTATTAAAAATTTAAAACTTAATAAAAAAAGAACAATTGTTACAATAATTGGAATTATTTTATCTGTTGCATTAATTATGGCAGTAGTTACTATGTATAGTAGTGCTATTGAATCATTAATTAATTTTGAAATATCTCAAAAAGGAGATTATCATGCTGTATTTTATGATGTTCCTAATAAAGATATAAATTTATTTAAAGAAAATAGAAAAATAGATAATTTATATTTAACAAGATCTCTTGGATATGCTAATTTATATGAATCTAAAAATAAAGATAAGCCTTATGCATATATTATGGAATTTAATAAAGAAGCTCTACAAAATTTAGCTATTAATTTAAATGAAGGAAGACTTCCTAAAAATGAAAACGAAATAGTAATTCCTACTCATCTTAAAACTAATGGTAGAGTAGAATTAAAAGTAGGAGATAATATTACACTTGATATAGGAAATAGAATAATTATAGAAGATAATGAAACTATAAATTTAAGTCAAAATAATTCATTTTTAGGAGAAGATGAACAAATTATAAATACAAACTCACATACATATAAAATAGTAGGTATTATTAATAGACCATCTACAAGCATAGAAGAATACTCAGCTCCTGGTTATACTTTTATAACATATATGAAAAACATTAATGAAAATAATAATTATAATATATACCTTAAATATACAAAAGATGGTGCTAAAGAACCATATAAAGTAACTGCTGGAATACTTGGAGTAGATGATGTACTTTTTGAAAAATATCAATTAGGTAATTATGATGAATCAGAAAGTGAAAAAATAATTGAATTAGTACAAAATAAAAAATATAACTATAGTTTAAATGAATATTTAATTATGTTAGAAACTAATCCAATAAAAGATTCTTCAAGTAGAGCACTTTTATTAGTAGTTTTAATAGTATGTGGTATTATTATTTTTACATCAGTATATTGTATTAAAAATAGTTTTGATATATCAATAACAGAAAAAATTAAACAATATGGAATGCTTAAAAGTATAGGTGCTACTAAAAAACAAATAAGAAAAAATGTACTTTATGAAGCATTTATCTTAGGAATTATTGGTATCCCAATTGGATTATTATGTGGAATATTTGCATCATTTATATTAATAATTGTTAGTAATTATTTCTTATCATTTGAAGAAGATTTACACTTAATATATAAGTTTTCATACTTTGGATTAATATTTAGTGTAATATTAAGTATTATAACAATATATTTAAGCGCTATTAAAAGTGCAAGAAAAGCATCAAAAATATCTGCAGTAGATTCAATTAGAAATAGTTCTGATATTAAAATAAAAAGAAATAAAATTAAAAGTTCAAAATTAATTGATAAATTATTTGGAATAGGTGGCACTATATCATATAAAAATATGAAAAGAAATAAAAAGAAATATAGAACAACTATATTTTCTATAACAACTTCAGTTCTTGTATTTATAGCACTTTCTTCATTTAGTATGCTAGCATATAAAAGTTTAGAAGAAGAAGTAGAATTACAAGATTATAATATATGGTTATCTACAAAATTAAATAATTTAAATAATGATACAGAATTTAAAAATAAATTTTTATCAGTAGTAAATTTAGATAATGTAGAAGAGTATTCAATACAAAAATCAGATGGATTTAAAGTATATAATTTTAAATTTGATAAAGAATATTCAAATACATTTGATTTAGGATTTCCAGAAGAAGATTATATAGATGTTTATTCATTAGATGATAATTCTTTTAAAAATTATTTAAAAAAATTAGGATTAAATTATGAAAAAGAAAAAGATAATGCAATACTTATTAACGAAATACAAACTTATGTAATAGATGCAAATGGTAAACAAATTCTTAAAACAATGAAAAAATATGATCTTAATAAAAAAGATAAAATTACTATATCTTACATAAGAGATATTGAAAAAAAATATGATATTGAAGTAAATACTACTAATATTAAACCATTTTCTATATCAATAAGTCCTATAATTGTAATAAGAGACGAAACATTTAATAAATTAACAAATAATAGTCATGATAATGATGAATATAATGATATGTATATTAGAATACAATCTAGTAATGCTAATAAATTACAAGATGAAATAGAAAAATTATTAAATGGTTATGATTATAATTTAAATAATTCAGAAGAAAATATACAAATAGTAAAGAATTTATATACATTAATTGCTATATTCTTATATGGATTTATAATTGTAATTTCATTAATTGGTATTACTAATATATTTAATACTATTACAACAAGTGTTAATTTAAGAAGACAAGAATTTGCAATGTTAAAATCTATTGGTATGACTAAAAAAGAATTTAATAGGATGATTAGACTTGAAACATTATTTATAGGAATTAAATCATTAACATTAGGTATTGTAATAGGAACAGCCTTATCATATTTAATATATAAAGGTTTAAATGCAGGTTATAATTATACATTACCAATTACTGCTATTATAATAAGTATTATATGTGTATTCTTATTAATAAATATAATTATGAAATATTCTATAAATAAAATAAATAAACAAAATACAATAGAAACAATAAGAAATGAAAATATTTAAAAAATCCCTTTGGGGTTTTTTAATATTATTTGATTTTAATATAATTATTTGATAAATTGATATTGGTGAGGGAAATATGTTAATAAATGAATTAAAAAAAGAATTATCTAAACATAATAATGAAGAAAAGGATAAAATAATAATTGAACTTTATAAAAAAATACCAAAAAATATAAAAGAAGATTATGATATTGACAATTTTATTATTAATATAAGTAATAAAACAGAAAAAATGGAAGAAAAAACAATGACAATAGATGAATTAGATAAAGAGATAATCTTTTTAATGAATTGTGCTAAAGATGATTTATATATAAAACCAAATAGAATAATTAATAAAAATGAAAGAAATAACTGGAGAAACAAAATTAAAAAACTATATAAAGACTTAAATACTTTTGCACCTGATACTAAAGATGGCATTAAGGCAACATCTTTATTAGAAGAATTATATTTTTTACTTACTTATGCTACAAATTATTTAACTTTTAGTAGTTATAATACATTTGGTGCTCTTAGAGTAAGACAAGATGAATATTTAGAAAATGTAATGTCTAGAAAATTAATACTTGGAGTAACAAAAGAAACAATGGAAAGTTGTGTAGATTTATTAGATTCTTATTATGATCCAAATTGCTATCATATAATAGTTTTATATTCATTTGTTTCTTGTTTAAAAACAAATGATGCTAAATTACTTGCAATTGAAACATTAAAAAATAAAATTATTTCAAAAAAAGAAGAATTAAAAAAATATGATATATATGAAATAAAAGAAAGAATAAATTATTTTACAGAATGTATGTTTTTAATATATATTGATTTATGTGAAATAGAGGAAGGTATTAATAATTTTAAAAAATTTTATTTAGAGCAAAATAAAGAAATATTAGAATATATTATATTTGATATTTTAGAAATGGAAAGTAAATATGATTGGTGGATAAAAGAATATGAACAAAATCAAGAAAAAATAAATTTTAGAGAAAGTATAAAAGAAAAATATAATAATTTTAAAAAAGGAATATATGAATAATTATGAATATTTTATTAATTGAAGATAATGATAGTATTATAAAAGGACTTAAATATTCTTTAGAAAAAAATAATTATAATGTTATTATAAAAAAATTATATAATGATGCTAGAAATTATTTAAATAAAGAAAATAATATTGATTTAATAATATTAGATATTACTTTACCTGATGGAAATGGAATAGACTTATTTAAAAATATTATTAAAAATAAAAATATACCTACTATAATGTTAACTGCTATTGATGAAGAAGAAACAATAGTTAATTTATTAAATCTAGGAGCAGAAGATTATATAACAAAACCATTTTCAACTAAAGAATTAATTGCTAGAATTAATAGAATAATATTAAGAAATAAAAAAGAAAATATTATTAAAATTAAAGATATAAAATATGATTTAGATAAAATGATTGTTTATAAAAATGATAAAATTATTGAACTTTCTTCTATAGAACTTCAAATATTAAATTTATTATTTATAAATATTAATAAAGTAGTAACAAGAGATCAAATATTAGATAAAATATGGGAATGTACTGGTAATGATGTGTTATTACATACAGTAACTGTTTACTTAAAAAGATTAAGAGAAAAATTAGGTACTGATATAATTATTACTATTAAAGGAATAGGTTATAGAATAGATGAAAAATAAAATTAAATTTAAAAAATTATTAATTAAATCTTTATTAATTATAATATTATTTTTAATATCATTTTTAATAATAGATAATTATGAATATAAAACTTATATTAAAAACTATAATATTAAAATAAATCAAATAGTTGAAAAAATAAAAGAAAAAAATATTAATATTACAGATAAAGAAATTATAGAAATAATTAATTCTAATAAAAATGATAATAATTTTCTATCAGAATTTGGAATAGATATAAATAATGATTCAGCAATAATTAATAATGAAAAAGATCATAAAATATTTATTATTATAGATATATCATTAATAATAGTTTTACTTATAATATTAATTGGTATTTATATAAAATATGAATTAAATAAGGATAAAGAATTAAAAGAAATAACTAACTATTTAAAAGAATTAAATAAAGGTAATTATAAAATAAATATAGATTCTTTAAGTGAAGATGAATTATCTATATTAAGAAAAGAAATATATAAAGTAACAG
This sequence comes from uncultured Bacilli bacterium, assembly GCA_947628985.1. Lineage (GTDB taxonomy): Bacteria > Bacillota_I > Bacilli_A > RF39 > UBA660 > CAG-1000. Next base: position 5,640 of record CANRCA010000041.1, read on the forward strand.
TTATGTTAAAAACAAAATCATTAAATTCATTAAATGATAAAATAGAAATTAAAAAATCAATAGAAGATATATCTCATCAATTAAAAACACCACTTACATCTATTTTAATTATGTTAAATAATATAATTGATGATGAAGAAATGGATAAAAATGTAAGACTAGAATTTTTAAGAGATATAAAAAAAGAAATAACTAGAATAAATGTATTAATTCAAACATTACTTAAATTATCTAAATTTGATTCTAATTCTATAGATTTTATTAAAAAAGAATATTATGTAAAAGATATAATATCAAAATCAATTAAAAATGTATCTTCATTATTAGATTTAAAAAATATAAAAATAAATATTAATGGTGATAAAGATATAAAACTTAATTGTGATTTAATGTGGGAAATAGAAGCATTAACTAATATAATTAAAAATTCAATTGAACACTCTTATGATAACAATAAAATAGATATTTATTATAATAATAAAAAAACATATATAGAAATAAAAATAAAAGATTATGGAAGTGGAATTAATAAAAAAGATTTACCACATATATTTGAAAGATTTTATAAAACAAAAAATTCTAATGGATTTGGTATTGGACTTTCTTTATCAAAATCAATTATAGAAAAAGATAATGGTAAAATATATGTTGAAAGTAATAAATTAGGAACAACATTTATAATAAAATATTTTTAATATCTTTTATATATTTTAATAATTATATTATTTTTGTTTATGAAAAAAATACTACAAAAAATAATATAAATATGTTAAAATGTAAAAGGAGGATATTATGAATAAGATAACAATTATAATTGGAGTAATTTTTATAGTATTAGTTATCCTTTTGTTTGTCTTAAAAATAATATTAACAAATAGAAAAAAGAAAAATATCTTAATGCTTATAGATAAATTAACAACAGAAAAGAATTTAATTTTATCATCTTCTTTAATGACTGAATTATCTAAAGCTACTAAACTTGTAAATAATAAAAAGACACAAAAAGAAGTAGATGATTGGCAAAAAAGATATGAAGAACTTGAAAAAACAGATTTACCTAAATTAACAGATGAAATAATTGAAATAGAAAATGCTTTAATGGATAAAGATTATACACTTGCATATGAAAAATTAAATACAACTGAAAAAGATATATTTCATATTAAAGCAAAATCTGTTAAATTACTTGGTGAAATAAAAGAACTTACTGAAAGTGAAGATAGAAATAGAGAAGCAATTACTAAATTAAAAAGTGTATATAGAGAAATAGTATTTAAATATAATAAAAATAAAAATGATTATCAAGATGTATCTAGTAGAATAGAATTACAATTTGAAAATATAGATAAACTATTTAGTGCTTTTGAAATAGCTATTCAAAATAAAGAATATGAAGAACTTGGAAAAATAGTAAAAGTATTAGATGATATGATTAATAATATAAATATAGTTATAGAAGAAGCACCAACTATTGTAATGATGTCTAAAATGATATTACCTAAAAAAATGAGTGATATTAAAAATGTTAGTGCTAAAATGATACGTGATGGATATAATTTAGAATATTTAAATATTGATTATAATATAGAAGAAACAAATAAGAAAATTGGAGAAATAATGGATAAATTAATGGTATTAAATCTTCAAGATTCTATATTTGAACTTAAAACATTACTTGATTATTATGAAGGTTTATATAATGATTTTGATGCTGAAAAAAGAGGTAAAAAAGAATATGAAAGAGCCATCATTAATATAAATGAAAGATTAAATAAAGTAAGTAATATAGTAAGAAATTTATATGCTGAAATAGATGATATAAAAGAAACTTATGATTTAAATGAAGATGAAATTAAAGTAGTAGATGAAATAAATAAAGATTTAATAAGTGTAAAAGATAGTTTTAAATTAGTAAATGATAGAACTTTATCTAAAGTTATGCCTTATTCTAAATTAAGTAGTGAATGTGAACTTGTCGCTGTTAATTTATCAAAAGTAGAAGATAAATTAGAAACTACATTAAAAAATTTAGGTAGTTTAAAAGAAGATGAAGCAAGAGCAAGAGATCAATTATATGAAATTAAAATAATTATTAATAATTCAAAATATAAAATTAAAGATTATAATTTACCAGTTATACCAGATAGATTTTATATTGAATTAAAAGAAGCATATGATGCGGTTAAAGAAATAAATAAAGAAATTGAAAAGAAACCAATTTCAATAAAAACATTAAATGTAAGAGTTGATACTGCACGAGATTTAGCATTAAAATTATATCAAACTGCATCTAGTACAGTAAAAACAGCTGCTATGGCAGAAATGGCAATAGTATATGGAAATAGATATAGAAGTAGTAATAAAGAAGTAGAATCAGGTCTTAATGCATCTTCTAAAGCATTTTATAAAGGAGAATATAATAATTCTTTAGAAATAGTTTTAAATGCATTAAATATAGTTGAACCTGGAATTAGAAAGAAACTTCTAAGCAAGATGGAAAGTTAGGTGTTTTAAATGACTAAAAAGAAGAAACAAAAAGAAGAAAAAAAAGGGTTTCAATATAAAAATGAATTAATTGGACTTGTTTTAATATTATTTTCATTAACAGGATTAGGATCATTTGGAATAGTAGGTGGACTTATTAAAAAGTTTGCTATATTTATGTTTGGATCTTGGTTCTTTTTGTTTTTAGGATTGCTATTATTTATGGGTGTTTATATGATAGCAAAAAGAGGAAAAATAAATTATTTTTCTGGAAGATTAATAGGAATTTATTCATTAATAATAGCATTACTTTTATTTTCTCATATAAATTATATTAGAGGAAATGAAGTATCAGGAAAAGAAATATTAAAAACTACTATGGATAATATATCAATAGCATTTGATACTCAAAGTGAAGTTGGTAATACTGGTGGAGGTATAATTGGAGCAGTAGTATCCTTTACTTTTGTATCTTTATTTGCAATAGAAGGAACAAGTATAGTAATATTAGCTATAACTATATTTGGTATTATAATGATTTTTGATATTACAATGGCGGACTTGTTTACAGCAATTACTAAACCATTTAAAAAGTTGTTTAAGAGTACTATAGAAGATGATGATGAAGAGGAAGATGAAGTAGAAAACACTGAAGTAGTAGGTGAACTTGATAAGAAAGAAGACAATAGAGTTATAATTACTAGTGTTGAAGATTTAGAACCTCATAAAGAAGAAGTAGTAGAACCAGTAAAACAAGTTGAAAATGATAATGTAGAAGATGAAGTATATGTAATGCCTCCTTTGAGTTTATTAGATATGCCTAATAATAAAAATAATAAAGCAAATTCAACTGAAGTAATATCTGCTAATACTAAAACATTAGAAAGAGTATTTCAAGATTTTGGTATGAGAGCAAAAGTAATAGAAGTACATGTTGGACCTGCTGTTACTCAATATGAAATGAATTTAGAAAGAGGAACAAAAGTAAATAAAGTATTAAGTATTTCAAGAGAAATAGCTTTAGCTTTAGCTGCAACTGAAGTTAGAATTGAAGCTCCAATACCAGGAAAAAATACAGTTGGAGTAGAAATACCTAATCAAAATATAATACCTGTTAGTATGAGAGAAATAATGGATGAAATGTCTAAGAATAAGAGTTTAGATGATTCTAAATTAGCTGCTCCTCTTGGAAGAGATATAATGGGTAAAGTAAAATATGTTGAAATTAATAAAACACCTCATATGTTAGTAGCAGGTGCTACTGGTAGTGGTAAAAGTGTATGTATAAATAATATAATCTTATCTATATTAATGAGAGCTACACCAGATGAAGTTAAAATGGTTTTAGTAGATCCAAAGAAAGTTGAATTTAATGTTTATGATGGAATACCACACTTACTTACTCCAGTTGTTACTGATCCTAAAAAAGCAAGTGCTGCTTTACAAAAAATAGTAGTAATGATGGATGAAAGATATGAAACATTTAAAAATAGTGGTACTAAAAATATTCAAACTTATAATGAATATATAGAAAAGAAACTTAAAAAAGATCCTAATTGTGGTGAAAAGAAAATGCCATTTATATTAGTAATTATAGATGAGCTTGCTGATTTAATGTTAGTAGCAGCAAAAGAAGTAGAAGAGTCTATTATGAGAATTACACAACTTGCAAGGGCCGCTGGAATTCATTTAATAGTAGCAACTCAAAGACCATCTACTGATGTAAT
>CANRCA010000042.1 GCA_947628985.1 uncultured Bacilli bacterium
TAATGGCTCCTTGCTAGGGATTTCCATGTTGGCTTTCCACCAACTATATATCACACGCCGAACTGACGCACCACCATTATAATAATATCATATTTATATTGCTTTTTCAATAATACTATTTTTGTATAGATTTTTTATTTTTTTTAAGTTATAATTTATTTAAAGGAGAATTATTTATGGAAAAATTAAAAGTTAAAGACACATGTATTGGATGTGGATTATGTGTTGCTCAATTTGATAAATACTTTGAATTTAATGATGAAGGTTTTAGTCAAGTAAAACAAGAAGTTATTGATGAAAATGATAAAAACGAATTACTAGGACTAGTTGAAAGTTGTCCTGGAGAAGCAATAGTAATTGAAGAAGAAAAAGAGGCTTAATAACCTCTTTTATTTTACACAACTATATAATTTTTTTACTTCTTTTATATTAAGTTTTCTATATTCCCCTACACTCATATTTTCTAAAGTTAAAAATGCATATTTAATTCTTTTTAATTTTAAAACTTTATGATTTATACTTAAAAACATATTTTTAACTTGATGATTTCTTCCTTCAGTAATAGTAATTTCAACATAACTTTTATTATTTTTTTTATCTATTTTTTTTATTTTAACTTTTGCTTTTTTAGTTTTAACTCCATCTAAAATAACACCATTTTCTAAAATATTTATTTCTTTTATAGTTACTATTCCATCTACTTTAGCATAATATGTTTTTTCAATATTTCCTTTAGGATGAGTAAGTTTATTAGTAAGATTTCCATCATTTGTTAGTAATAATAATCCACTTGTATCATAATCAAGTCTTCCTACTGGAAATATTTTTTCTTTTGTATCTATTAAATCAATAACTGTTTTTCTTCCTTTTTCATCATGTAAGGAACATATTGTTTTTTCTGGTTTATATAATAAATAATAAACATTTTCTTCTTTAAATACTTTAATATTATCTACATAAACATCATCTGTATCATTTACTTTATATCCTAAATTAGTAATTATTTCATTGTTTACTTTAACTTTACCTTGTAATATTAATTCTTCACTTTTTCTTCTTGAAGCAACACCACATTCACTTAAATATTTTTGTAATCTTTCCATAAAAACACCTTTAGAAAATTATACATTATTATTTCCAAAATAACAATAAATTTTTAACTTTATTTATTCTACTTTTATAAGTTACTTTATATAATTTTTCTTTGTGTATTAATTTATCATTTAATAAAACTTCTACATAATTAAAATTATCATTTAAATTTACATTTATTTTTACATTATCAATTTCATCTTTTGTTAATAACATGTCAAAATCATTTAATAAATAATAATGATCATTTTTATCATTTTTAACTTTAAAAGAAAAAGTATTTTTATCTAATATTGTATATTTATCATATAATTTAAAATATTTTTCATATAAATTTTTATGTAAATTAAATTTATCATCTTCATCAATACTTACTATTACAAGTGTTTTATTATCTTTACTAGCAGCAGATACAAATACAGGACCACTTGCTTTAGTATAACCAATTTTACCACTTATAGTATATTTATAATCATTTAATAAATCATTTTTAGTATACCAAATATAAGAACCTACTTTATATTTTTTAGTACTTGTTATATTTAAAAAATCTTGATTTTTAATAGCATATTTCATTAATAATGCCATATCATAAGCAGTTGAATAGTTTTTAGTTGTTTCATTTAAACCATGAGGATTCTCAAAATAAGTATTATACATACCTAGTTTATATGCTTTTATATTCATTTGTGCTATAAAATTATCATAACCTATAAGCTGTGTTGCGATTACCATAGCGGCATCATTTCCACTTTGTAACATTAGTCCGTGTAATAAATCATTTAAAGTAAATTTTTCATTTTCTTTTATATATGTCATTGAACCATATACTGAATTTATTTCACTTCCTACTGTTAGTTCTTTATCTAAAGATGAATTTTCAAGAGCAATTATGCTTGTCATAATTTTACTAGTAGATGCAATTAATTTTTGTTCATTCATATCTTTTGCATATAATACTCTTCCAGATTCTGCATCCATTACTACAATTGATGCTTTTACTTTTACAAACAAAAAAAGAAATACTATAATTAATATTTTTTTCATATTATAATATATTAAGTTATACTATTTCTTATTACATTTTTATATTTCTTTAGAATCAATACATTTATAATCTTCTAAAGAACACTTTAATATATATTTTTTACCCCAATATTCAAGATCAATTGTTGAATCATACATTACAGAATAATAATAAATATAATTATCTTCTACTTTTGTTGGATAATACATCATAATTTGTTTTCCTACACTAGAATAATCAAAATTTAATTCTTTTTTAGTTGTTTTATCTTTTAAAAGTGTATATTCATAATGATGTGATGCATTATGAGAATTAACATATAATTTATTGTTAATAAAATAATTTTCTTCTTCGTTTAAAGAACCATTTTCAATTTTATCTAATAAAATATAATCATTATCAGATATTTTATAAAATAAACCATATATTTTCATTTCATAATTTTCTGGAGTAATATCTGCGATTGCATAAATATTTTCTTCAAAATCTCCAACAACTTTATAAATTAGTTTTTCATAATTTGTTAAATCATAATGTTCAAATTCTTTATTTTTATTATTACATCCACTAAATAATAAAAGAATAATTAATACCATTAATATTTTCTTCATAATTTTCCTCTTTCATAAATCATTTACATTATATCACATTATAAAAAGATACCATAATTAATATAGTACCTTATTTATTTAAAGATAAAACTAATCTTTTATTTCTATCACTATTAACTGATTTAAATCCATCTATTATATAACCAATTGATTTTTCTTTATTTTCTTCTTCATCTGCAAGAGCATGAAAATCATAATTTATATCATTAATACTTTTATCATCTAATAATAAAAGTGCTGCTCGTAATAAACTTTGTTTTATTAATGAATTAACTATAATATTATCTTTATCATATTCTTCATCTTTTACTGTTAATATATCTTCTATAGCAGAACATGCTATTTCTTCTGCATAATTTTTTCTATATATTTCATATTCATCTTTAGAATCTAAATATTCAGAAACCATTTTAGAACTTAAATATATTTCTTTTGGTACTTTAAATGAATTATTAATCATTAAATTTTCTATTTCTCTAGAAATAAAACATAAACTATATTTAGCATAAATTAATCTATCTTTATATTTTTCATAATTTTTATTGTTAATTAATTGTTCAATAAAATATAAATTTTCACTTAAAACATCTGTTCTAAGAGCTCTTTCTATACTTATTTTATTACTTAATACTTTTTTTATAAATTCAATTGGATTATTATATCCTAAACTTTTAATATGTTTATAATCTTCATTATTTAAAGCAATTACACCTTCAACAGATAAAATTGATTCAATATCATCTAAATCAATTATTATTTTATTAAATACCATATTTTCTTCAGTACTATTTGATTTTTTATTAGAAATATAATTTACTAATTCATCACATTTACTAATACTTAAATTTCCTTCTTTATAACATCTATTTAAAACAGAATTACATATATTCAAATTATCTATTAATTCATTTAATTTTTCAGGATTATTTTCTCCTTTAATTTCATATTCATATAATTTATCATATATTTTTTTAATATGTAAATTTATATTTATTATTTTGTTTGCATATGCTTGTAATTTCTTTGTCATTATATTTTCCCCCATAAAATTTAATATATATTTTATAATATCATATATTAAATTGTTAGTAAATTAAAAATAGTGATTTTTTCACTATTTTAATCATTTGAATAATTATAAAGTCCATGTATTTTTTCTAATGTTTCTCTATCTGGTTCTTGAAGTATCCATTCATCATCAGTTTTATTTAAATTAAAAGTTATTTCATATTCAATAGTATCTTTTGTTTTTAACATTTCACCTAATCTATACTTATTATATATATCATTATCAAAATTACCATTTGAATCATTAAATTCTTCTAAATGTTCATTCATATAATTTAATGAATCATTATCAACTTTATATAAATCATATGTAGTAATTTTTACTACTACTTGTGCTTTATCTCCATCAATAGATTCATCTTTTACTTCATATTTTAAATTTTGATAAGATCTTGTTAATACTTCTTTATAAGTATCTTTATTTTCATTAGATAAATTTTCATTTAAAACTGTTGTTTCCATATCTGCTAAAACATCATCACTTAATGAACTATATCTATTTAAATATTCTTCTACTTTACCACTTGGTGTATTAGATAAACTACATCCAACTAATAAAAATACCATTAAGAAACTTAATAAAATTTTTTTCATATATTCCTCCTAGTAATATTTTTAACTAAAATAAAAGAATTATACATTTAATAATTTTATAACATCATATAATTCTTCATGTTTTACAGAAAATTTACCATTAATCGCATGTAATAATTTATCATATTTATTTTTACATCTATTACTATTAAACCATTCATTATATAAGTAATCTATTAATTCAATATTATTTTTTTCATTTTTAATATAATCATTTAATACTGAAACAATTTCATCTTCTCTTCTTGTATTAAATGAATAATTATTACTTTTATTTATTTTTGTATATTTTAAATCTAATCTATTTTTAAAGTTAACTTCATCTAATATATCACTTTCTTCTTCTAAATCTAATTTACTAATTAATTCAATTACCCCATCATTATTAAATTTAACACATACACAATCTATATCATTTGAAAATATACATATATTATTATTTAATTTAATGTTTTTTAAAAATTCATCTTTTACTTTTATTCTCATATTTAATATATCATTATATGTTTCTTCATTTACTAAATAAACTATTACTTTATTAAGAATTAAAATATTATCTTCATTATTCCATTCATAAAAATTATAAAGTTTATCTTTCAAATTAACTTTAATATTATATACATAATTCATTTACTTTTTCTCCTTAATGACAGACATATTAGTATTATACCCAATATCAAAAATATAAATTCATAACTAAAAAATATTTTCTTAATATAATCTATAAAATTATATCCCATCTTTAGTAGATTTAAATTAATAAAATAAATCATTAAAGAATAAGAACATAATATCACACCTAATATGAAAAAAAATATTTTTCTAATCATAATAAATTATATTTATAATAAATTAAAAATATTATATAATATTAAAGGTGATTAAAATGAACATATTAAAATATATATTACTTGGATTTATACAAGGTTTAACTGAAACTATACCAGTATCTTCTAGTGGACACTTAATGATATTTAAATCTTTATTTAATGTAAATGCAGATTTTGATACTATTGCTATACTTACTAATTTTGGATCATTAGTTGCGATTATAATATTGTTTTATAAAGATATAAAAAAATTAATTGTTAGTTTCTTTAAATTTTTAAAAACAAAAGATGATAAATATAAAAGTGATTATAAATATTGTTGGATGATTGTTTTAGGATGTATACCTGCTGGTTTTATGGGACTTGTTGTTAGTAAATTAGATTTATTTGCAAAAATAGAAAATAATATTAAAATTGTAGGTATTTCATTAATTATTACTGCTATACTACTATTTATAATTAGAAATTTTAAAGGTAAAAAAGATGATAAAGATATTAGTATAAAAGAAGCATTAAGTGTTGGATGTTTTCAAATAATTGGTTTATTTCCTGGTATTAGTAGAAGTGGTTCAACTATTGTTGGTGGTATGGCTTCTGGATTAAAAAGAGATACAGCATTTAAATATTCCTTTATGTTATATATTCCACTTTCAATAGCGGCTTTAGGTTTAGAATTAACTGATTTACATATTGAATCAAGTTTAATACTTCCATATATTTTATCAGTAATAGTTGCATCTATTGTTACATTGTTAGTAACTAAATGGTTTAGAAAGATTGTTAATAATGGAAAACTAATTTACTTTAGTATATATTGTTTCATAGTTGGTATTTTAGTTACATTATTTTTATAAAAAAACTTATGACTTTCGTTTCATAAGTTTTTAATTGCAAGTTATATCTTCTGTTAAATTTATATTTGTGCCATTTTTTGTACTATTTTTAAGTGTTACTTTTGATGTATAGTTTATAGTTCCTGTTGAAGAATTATTTAAATCAGAAGTAGCACCATTTATTTCTCCTGAACATATATTTATTGTTCCTGCTCCATTATTAGAAATTCCTTTTCCTGTTTCACCTATAAATGTTCCAGAATATATATTTATTGTTCCAGTACTATAAGAAGCAATAGCATTATTTTTTCCTGTTATAGTTGAATTATATATATTTCCACTTGAACCTACACTTTCATTCAAACCAACACCACTAAATAAAGTCCCTTTTATTTTGCTATTATATATATCAAATGTTGCTGTCTCAGCATCGTTACCTCCTATTCCAAAAGGCCCTTCTATATAACTATCTTTAATTATTAATTTTCCATTATTATATATAGTAGAACGACTTAATGTGGTTTCAGTACATATTAATTTTATCTTTTCTAAATTTGATGTTGAATTTTCATTATTTATAATAACAACATTAGAAGTAGTAATTAAAGATTCACTATCACTATTGTTTTTTATTGTTAAATTTGAACTATTTACAATAGCATGACCTTCAAAAGAAGATGTGATTGATTTGCCATTCATATCTATTGTAATTGGTTTATTTATTGTGACTTGTTTTTCTAAACTAATATCATTTAATAAAAGTATATTATTTTCTGTATCATCTAAATTATCTATAATATCACTTAAATCATTACTAAAATTACATATTGAATTATTTACTAATATATTATCTAAATTTATTTGATCATTTTCTTCACTTACTTCTATTCCATTATTACATGTTATTATATTATAATCTTCTTCTTTTTCTATTGTTGTAGTTATATTTTCTTCTAAATCAATATTTTTGTATTCTTCATTATCTTTCTTTATTATTAACTTTTTAGTTTCTTTTACTTCTTCTCCTTCTTCTATTGTACTTCCATCACATGCTGTTAAACCTACTCCTTCTTGTCTTGTTTCACTCTTTATTGTCTTATTACTTTTACTGTTTCCTATATCATCTCTTTTTATATTTGTTCCATTTGTTTTGATTAATTGGTAATTATTATCCATTACTTGTATACTTATTATCTTTCCATTTTGTGATAATTCTACTTTATATTTTAAATTACTTCTTGATTCTATATCTAATGGATTTGATATACTATCAAAACATGTTTTACTTTTATCTGTTAATGAATTTGTTACATATGCTTGTTGTGCACTTCTTATTATATTTTGTACTTCATTTACAAATACATTCTCTCTTGCATTCCTATATAAATTTAATATATTTGGTAGTGCTATTAAAACTAGTATGGCGAGTATTGCTATTACTGCTAACAGTTCTACCAATGTAAATCCTTTTTTACTTTTCATATAAAAACCTCTTTCTATTTTCTACGCTACTAAGAAAATTATATATATATATATGGAAAGTCAAGTTAAATCGCCTATTTTGAAGTGAAATTTAAACAAAAAAAGTTCAAATTAATGAACTAAATTTTCTATTTTATTTTTCTTTCTTGAATATTATAAATTACTTTTAATAATAATTTTCTTGGTGTAAAACGTGTTAAAAATACACCTATTTTCATTTTTAATCCTGGAATTATTATAAGTTTATTTCTTTTTAATTTTTTTAGTGTATAACTTGTTACATAATCACTAGATAATTCTTTTACATTAAATTTTACTTTTGCTCTATCATTAAAATTAGTATCTACTGGTCCTGGACATAAAACACTTACTTTTACTTTACTTTTTTCTCTTCTTAATTCTTCATAAATTGCCATTGTTAAATTATAAACATATGATTTAGTTGCATAATATGTTGCCATTAAAGGACCTGGTTCAAAAGCAGCACTACTTGCTACATTTAGTATTTTCCCACTATTTTTACTAACAAAATCTTTTAAAAATAATTTTGTTAAAATATGATAAGCATTTACATTTAAATCAATCATATTAAGCTCATTATCTAAATCAGTTTTAATAAATAAACCACATGCTCCAAAACCTGCATTATTTATAAGTAAATCTATTTGTCCTTTATATTTTTCATACAATTTATAAACATTTTCTTTTAAACTTAAATCCATTGCTACTACTTCTACTTTATTATCTAATTTATCTTGTAAACTTTCTAATTTATCTATATCTCTGGCTACTAATACTAAATCATAACCCATTTGGGATAATTTTATAGCAAAATCTCTTCCAAGACCACTAGATGCTCCAGTTATCAATGCTTTCATAATTCTATTTCCTTTCTTATTATTATCTATTTATATTTTAACATAGAAATAAAAACTTATGAATTTTTATTTTTCATAAGCTTATTTACAATCAAGTTCAGGATAACCTACTATACTTTTCTTCCAATTACATAATGTTAAGTTTCCAAATGATGAATTTATATCACTAAGTTCTATATTTTTAACATTTTCATTTAATATATCAACAAATAATTTATCATTATACTTTTCTTTATTTAATAATTGATTTTCTGTAAGTGAAGTAGCATTTATTTCTATCTCACTTGCTTTTATACCCCTATCAACATAATATGCATTATTTACAGATAAATTTTGATTTTGTCCACCAGTTGAAATTATTTCCAATTTTATGTTACCATTTAATTTTCCATAATTATAAACATTATTTGTAAATTGATAACCAGTACTATCTTTCCATATTCTACTAATTCCAATAGACAACTTGCTACAATTAATATTACCTATATTATATGAATTTATAATTTGCATTTTTGAGTTTCCTTCATTTAAAACTATTCCCATTCCCCAATCATCACTGATTACTTCGCCTTTATTATATGAATTTATAATAACTCCATCAGCAGTACCTATTTCATATCCTATTATTCCGCTTGCAAATGAAAAAGCTATTTGACTATCAAAAGTTTTTTTAATACTTTCTAAGTTATAACACCTGTCTACAAGTACAACTGATTTATTATCAACTAATCCTATTATTCCTCCTGTTCTATTTCCACCATCTATTTTTCCTATGTTATATGAATTTATAATTTTATTCACGCTAGTATCAGAATTTGAAATTTGACCTACTATTCCACCTACTGCAATAGTAATGTTATTTATATTGCCATTTGTTATATTTCCCTCATTAGAACTATTTGTTATTTCTAATTCTTTTGTACTTCTTCCAATTATTCCTCCCAAATAAAGTGCTGTATTACTTGTATTTGTACTTATAACATCTCCATAATTTGTACTATTTTTTATTATTGTTTTTTTAACCTCACCATAAACTCCACTTTCTGCTACTATACCAGCACTTGAATTACCACTTTCATTTGTTATTGTTCCATAGTTTTTACAGTTTTCTATTGTTAGTGTTCCACCCTGATTTCCTGCTATTATTCCTCCTGTATATGCTCCTCCTGTAATATTTGCTTTATTTATACTATTTTTTATTGTAGTATCTCCAGTAGTATAACCTGCTACTCCTCCTGTTGCATAAGTTCCTGTTTTATTAGTAACTACTACCTCATTTACACAATTATCTATTGTTGAATTTTGTATTCTTCCTACTATTCCTCCTAATACATTTTTAATTACATTTGTTTCAACGTTTCCTTGAACTGTCAAATTTTTAA
>CANRCA010000043.1 GCA_947628985.1 uncultured Bacilli bacterium
TCCTTTAAAATAAAGTAAATCTAGAATTTTTTTATTTTGTGTCATTTGGGGAAAGATAGTTTAATCTTTGCTTTAATTATTATCATCCTTTTACTTATAGCATTACTATTTGTAATTCTAAAATAAAAGTGCACCTAACTCAAACAGTTTTGAATTAGGTGTTAAGAATAATTGGTAACACCCAACACTGAGAATTGAATGTTCCTTTTTTATTTTATTCAAGTTTCCTTGACATATTCATAATAACATAAAAACGGTTCATATGCAAGTTGTAGTTATTTATTATAAATTTACTTTTTTTCTATACAATTCATTAATGAATCAATTACAAATAAAATCATAATAATATTCATAGGATCAAAATCTTTTTTTATTAATTGATAAATCATTAATGCAAAATATCCAAATGTTATAATTAAAGTAAATATAAGCCATCCTTTTTTATCTTTTTTAATTTTCATTTTGTACCTCCTTTACTATCTTTCTTTCAATCTTTTTTATATTTATTTTACTTTTTTAATATTTTAACTACTTTATTATTTTCTATATTTGAAATATTTAAAATTCCTTGTTTTGATTGAGCGTTTTTATCTACATCAAATAATATATCATTATCAAAATCATTTTCATGTTTTTCTAATATTTTTAACCAATCAGGAGAAATTTTATCAGCAGGCATTTCTAAAGAAAAAATGTCTTCTATTAAATTAGAGCTATTATGTTTAGTTATTGAATATTTAAAATTATCATTAATACCATTCCATTCTATAAATGAATTATCACCTAATGCTGTACTAATGTAAGCATCATCAAAATCTAATGAAATATTATCACGATTATTACTAAAATATCCATGTTTTAATTGCATTAAATCAGATGATAATAATTCATCAATTAAATTTGAAAATAATTTTTGATTATTTATTTCAACTTTTGGCATATATTTTTTTCCATCAACAGGAGTTAATAATTTTTCATATTCAAGTCCATATAACCCATTTTCTTTCTTTTCTACTTCTAAATATGAATTATATAAAAACTGACTATACCAATTATATTTCATATATTGTATTTTTTTTAATATTTCAAGATATCTTTTTTCAACAATTAATCTTATTTTTCTATCATTTAATTCTTGTGTTAAATTATTATCTGAAAGAAATCCAGAAAAATAATAATTAGCATTTTCATCTTCTACATTAATACAACTATTTAATTGATTTAATATATTTTTACAATCACTATATTCCTTTCTTAAGGCTAAAATCATTTCACCAAATTTATAATATTTTTTCATTTTTGTTCCTTTCTCATATTTTAATAATAACAAAAAAACGACTTATACACAAGCCGTAATAATCAATGGTAGCCTGTATGGGACTTGAACCCATGTATGCAAGATTGAGAATCTTGTGTGTTAACCACTTCACCAACAGGCCATTTAAAAGTTCTAATTTATAATATCATAAAATTAGAACTTTAACAACCAAAAATTAATTTAATTTTCTAAGTCGTAATGCATTTAATAAAACACATATACTACTTAATGTCATAGATAAAGATGCTAACATTGGATTTAAAGATATTCCAATATTTTTATATAATCCTAATGCAACTGGTATCATTAAAATATTATAAAAGAAAGCCCAAAATAAATTTTCTTTAATATTTATAAATGTTTTATGACTAATATTTAATAAATCAACTATTCTTTCTAAATTATCATTCATTAATATTACATTAGATGAATTTGATGCTATATCTGTTCCACTACTAATACTTACTCCAACAGTAGAAGTAGCTAAACTAGCAGCATCATTAATACCATCCCCTACCATCATAACTTTCTTTCCTTCATTAATTAAATTTTTAATTATTTCTTGTTTTTTAGCAGGTAATAATTCTGCCATTACATTTTTTATTCCTATACTACTAGCAATTATCTTAGCAGATTTTTCATTATCACCAGTTAACATAATAATTTCTTTATTCATTTTCTCTAAAGAATTAATTAATTGTTTTATATTTTTTCTTACTATATCTCTAACACCAATTAATGCTAGTACCTTATTATTTTCAATTACATAAACAATACTATTAGCATCATTTATTAATTTTTCTTCATCTTCAATATGTTCATTTTTAATATTTAATTTATTAAATAATTTATTATTACCTATATAATATTCTTTATTTTTAATTTTTCCTTTTATACCAATACCAGATAAATTTTCAAATTCAACTACATCTTTTATTTCTAATTTATTTTCCATTTTAAATGCATTAGCAATTGGATGAGAAGAATTATTTTCTAAACTACTAACTATTTGAATAATTTCATTTTTAGAATATTTACTATAATTATAAATTTCTGATATTTTTAATTCACCATAAGTAAGAGTACCTGTTTTATCAAAAACAATAGTATCTATTTTACTTGAATTTTCTAATACTTCACTATTTTTAACTAAAATACCTTTTTTAGCACATACTCCTTCACTTATTATAATAGCAAGTGGTGTTGCAAGACCTAAAGCACAAGGACATGAAACAACTAAAACTGATACAAAAGATGAAATAGCAATTTCTAATTGATTATTTAAAATTAAATTTATAATTAAACTAAATATGGCTATTAATATAATTGTAGGTACAAAATAACCACATACTTTATCTGCAAGTAAAGATATTGGTGCTTTTGTATTTGTTGCTTCTACAACTAGCCTTACTATTTCACTAATAGTTGAATTCTTACCTATTTTTTCTGCTTTATATTCAATATAACCATCAATATTTATAGAACCTGCGATAACTCTATCATTTATTTTTCTTTTATATGGAATAGATTCTCCTGTTATAAATGCTTCATCAGTATGAGTACTTCCTTTAGTAATAATACCATCTACTGCTATTTTCATACCAGGTTTACTAATTAAAATATCTCCTTTTTTAACTTCATCAATTGTTACTTCTTTTTCTCCATTTTTAGTTTTTAATAAAGCAGTTTGGGGTGTTATTTGAACTAATTCTTTAATCGCATCATTTGTTTTTTCTTTACTTTTTCTATCAACAAATCTTCCTAATTTAATAAAAAATATTATAATTGCAGAACTTTCAAAATATAAAGAATGAACATGACTAATATTTCCAAGTAAAATCATTATAAAGTTATATAAACTATATAAAAAATTAGAAAATACACCAATAGTTACTAAAGTATCCATATTAGGAGTTTTATGTATTAAATTTTTATATCCACTTTTAAATATATCAAATCCATATATTAAAAATGGTATTGTAAGTATTAATAAACTTAATGCATAATTTATAGGATACTCTTCCATATCTAAAAATGGTATAACAGGTAATTTAATCATATGTCCCATAGATACATACATTAATAAAATAGCTAAGAAAGCATAAACATATAAATATATTTTAGAATTATCTTTCTTATTTTCTAAATTTATATTATATTCACCTAAACTTTTAAATCCTGCTTCACTTACAAATCTATTTAAGTCTTCTATTTTTAATTTGTCTTCATACTCTATTCTAGCACTTGCTGATACTAAATTTACACTACAACTTATTATTCCATCTTGTTTATTTAAATATTTTTCTAGTCCATTTGAACAAGCACTACAACTCATACCTTCTATTTTTAATATTATTTTTTTCATTTTGTACCTAAACTTTTAAATCCCATATCATCTATGTATTCTTCAAGATCTGCAAGAGTAACTTTATCATCATAAGAAATTTCTGCTTCTTTTTTCTCTAAACTTACTTTTGCTTCTACCCCTTCTTTACTATTTAAATAATCTTCAAGTCTATTTTTACATCCATCACAATGCATTCCTTCTACTTTTAAAACAACTTTTTTCATTTTTCCTCCTTAATTTATTTTTTTAATTAATTCCATATTTAAATAAACTCTATTAACAATTATAGCATTTTTATACACATAAGAAAATTTATTTTAAATCTCCTTTGTAAAAATATATTTTCATTGCATTTTCAGAATATTCTGGTTTTGATACATCTAT
Organism: uncultured Bacilli bacterium; assembly: GCA_947628985.1. Lineage (GTDB taxonomy): Bacteria > Bacillota_I > Bacilli_A > RF39 > UBA660 > CAG-1000. The sequence continues at coordinate 4,050 of CANRCA010000043.1, forward strand.
ATTCATTATTTTTCCAATATAATAAATGACAAATTGTGAGGCAATAAGCAAATCAAATTCAGATAAAATTCCATCATAATTACTTTCTATTATAATATTATTATCGCCTAAATAATCTAATAACTCTTGTTCATATTTTGTTGTTGTCTTTTGTTTAAAATAAATCGAATAACTATTATTTAAATTTTCATAATTAATAAATCTTCCATGTGAAAAATTCTTTTTTTCATGAACTATACAATTAAATATACCAGATTCAATAATCTTACTTTCCAAATCATAACAAGCACTATCTGTATAATCACCACGAAATATATTTAATAATCCATGCTTTTTAACATTTTTTATAAATTCTTTATTGATTATGTTTTCTATTTTTTCGTTCCAATTATTAATAGATTCTTTAATTAAATTTTCTATATTTATATTACAATCGTATTTTTGTAAATAATATTTTAAAAATATTGCTGCTGGGGCTACTGCTCCTTCAAATGATAAGAAGCCTCTTTCTTTTCCTTTATTTGATGGTGTTCTATAACTTAAAATATTTTTCTTTAAAATATTAGTTTTTAATACAATTTTTTGTAATTCTCCTTTAGTAACAATATAAATATCCTTTGTATTTAAACCTTTAATACTATTAACAATATCATTAGTTGTACCAGAATAAGAGAATAATATCACTTTATCTATGTTATTATTATTTCTATATAATACATCTCTTGGATACATTGCATATGTATTACACCCATATATTAAATTTATAATTTTTGCAGAAAAATATGTTCCTGCATATGATCCACCAGTTCCTATAAATAAACAATTATTATTTTCATTAAAATCAATGCTTTCAAGCTTACTAATTGCATTCGAATTAACTGCATTAATTATCCTTGTTTCAAGATTGTTTATATTTATATTACAACGTTTTATTTTCTTTCTTTCATTATAAATAAAATTGTCACATATACATTCATTTTTTATTTTTTTTATTTTAAATAAAGAATTAATATGACCTCTTGAACCCATTTTAGAAACAACTTTAGTAGTAAGTTTAACCGAGTTTTCATACCATTTTTCAAACAAATTTGAATTATAAATAAAATCATTCTTTATATAGTCTTTTATAATACTAGATATAAAAGCATCTCCCGCTCCAGTAGAATCAACAGTATTACTTTTAAATTTTAATTTAAAAGTATATTCTTTCCCATCGTAAATAAAGGTTGCTCCTTTTTCACCTCGTGTAATTGTAATCAATTTTGGTTTTAAAATATTATATAATTCTATATCACTATTTAATTTAAGTTTTTTTATTAAATAATTTGAAACTCTTTCATTAAAATTAATAATTTCAAATTTGTTTTTGATTTTTTTTATTAACTCATTATTTGATAAATTATCAAATTCAAAATATTGCCCTAAATCTATAATTTTTTTATTAGATGTATTATCAATTATTATTTGATTTTTTTTATTTAAATTATCAAAAATTAAAATATCATCTTCTTTAATGTTTTTAATAATCTTATTTGTATCTAACAAGCTATCTTCATACCATTTTTTGTTATTACAACAAGGACATCTTTTTTTTGAAGTAAATGTTAATTTATTATCATTTTCAATATATGATACATGAAAACATCTAGTTCTTATATTTTTTATAATTTCAATATTTTTTACATCTACTTTTAAATTTTCAAGACTTTTTATTGCTATTTTACCTTGCAAGTCATCCCCACATACTCCAAATACAGCAGTATCAATTCCCATTTTTGCTAAATTAGCTATAATATTATGAGATGTCATACCACCATTTATTCCAAGTAATTTTTCATTTTTGTAATAATAATCTGTAACAAGATCACCTATACTTATTACTCTCATTTTTATTATTCTCCTTATCTTTTTTCGTCTAAGTGTCTATATTAATTTTTTATCGCTTTACCATATTTCTTATATATTCTCCAACTTCACTTTTTTCATCATAATCGTGATTTTTTACTAAACACTCTAATATTTTCTTTCTATTCAAATCAAATATACCTAAAGAATCCGTATAATCTATTTTTCCATTTTCTTTTTTCCAACTATTATCTTTCCAACTGTATGGGCTACTAAAACACAACCCATATATGTAATTAAAGAACAAATTATAATCGACAGCACAAGGATTATTTAAAAACATTTGATCAATTCTATTGATACTAGGATATCTAACAATACATATGTTATTAACATCAATATTACAATCATATAACGCATTAATAGCAAGTTGTAATGTCTTCCCTGTTAAAACATTATCATCAAACAAATCTACAGTTGAGTTTTTGAAAATTTCAGAATTTATTAATCCACCAAAATCTTTAATATTAAATTTTCTTAAATCTAAAAGTTGCTTATTTGTATACCCAGATACTTCCTTATTAAATTTTAGAAGTAATATTTCTTCAATTCTGTTTTGATTAATTATTTTTGCTAATATTGGAAGTTCTATACCACCATAACTTAAACCACACGCGTTTGTAATTTTACTGTTATCACATTTTTCTTTATATAAAGATACTGCAATATAATTTTCTGCAAAATTGTCTATCTCTCTATATGCTCTATAATTTTTTGAATAATCTTCTTTTTCTTCTCTGCTTAATTCTATTATTAAATTATTAAATAATAATTTTTTTGTATCACTTACTATTGAAAGCAATTTTTCTTTATCAATTATATATTGATATTCAAAACATATTTCACTAATCATTTTTTCTACTTTTAATATAGTTTCATATAATCTTTTAATATATTTTTCCTTTTCTAAAGTAATATTTAATAAAATGTTTTCGTTATAATAATTAAACACTAAATATTGATTAATTAAAATTAATAATATGTTTCTACAATTATCTAAAATTCCTAATAACAATTTTTTATTAATTTGACCATTTAAGTTCTTAGTAGATAAAATAGCAATTATTGAATCATTTAAAAATTTTAGATAATTATCATGCCAATTTTTTACATCTTTTTTAGAAGTTAAATCATTTTTATTAATACTTAATCTATTTGATATAAAATAATAATATGTTTTTGAACCCCTAAGTAAATAATTATTATTATCTCTTAAAGAATACATTAAATTTCCTTTATTTGAAGAAGACAACCAAAATTCTTTCAATGGATTATTATCTAAAAGCTCCATTTCATACATTGGAATTACAATACTACCACTTTCTTTATCAAATAAGTCATTAATTATATTACAATTATCAAAATTTTTGCTTATCATGTCATTATATTTTTTTAGTAAAGTTTGTCGACCTTTTACAATATTACTTTCTATTTTAGCAAATTTATATTTATAGTCTTTTTTATTTGCTTTTTCTAAGCAAACAGTAGGTAATATTTTAGCTACACTTATTAATTTTAAAGTTGCTTCAACACCTTTAATTATATTTCCATTATCATCATATATTGGAAAGCATGAATTAATATCTCCACTTGTTTTATCAACACTATAACCTTGATTACAATTTAACATTGAATAATCATTACCTTTTAAATCTCCGCAATCACCAATTCTAATCATAGAATTTTGAGGTACACCTATTATTTCTTCTGTTTTTTTAATTGCCTTATCTTTTGATGTAACTCCTACTTGAATAATTGAATTGTTTTTATATATTCCTCTTGTTAAATATATACCCTCTAAATTATTATCTACTATATAATTTTCTATAATATAAAACACTGAGTTAATTATTTTATAATCATCAGTATTAAAAACCATTCTTATATTAAGAATTTGTTTCGTTTTTAAATCTTTTGAATAGGTAATATCAAAATAATTACTAATACTGGAATCATTTTTTATTTTTTTAATGATATTGTCTATTATTAGTAATTGTTTTAATTCCTGTTCAGTTGTAATATATATACTTTTACTCAAAAAGTTTTCTTCTGAAATTGATGTACTATAAAATAATCTTGCACCATCATTAGTTAGAACATATATTCTTTTCATATCGCTATCCGTTATATTATCATTATTTTTTATGTAATTATATATATCATTTTTTAAATCATTCAATCCGGTCTCACCGCGTCCTGTTATAAATACAATCGGAATTTTTTTTATCAACAAATTAATAATCATATTTATTGACCTATAATCAATTGACTTAGATTCTTTATAAGTTAACGTACCATCAATATCAAAGCATACAGCATTATATTTTTGGCTTAAAGATTTAAGATAATTTTCAAATAAAATATTCTCTTTCATATGCCTACCTCTTTAATAAAAATTCTAGACTCTTGACTTTTTCTTTTGTATTATTATTAATTGACGAATCAAATATTAAACCAACTCCACCATTTTCAATCCAATTCTCAATATTTTTTTCTGAATCATCAATCAATAACTGATGATTTGGGATTATCACTTGATGTTTTTTTATTTTTGGTGGAACAAAAATCACAGGGCAATAAATATTTAATTTTTCTCGTATTACCTCTATTTTTACTTTCATTTCTTGAAGAGTATGAATTTTTGTTAAAATTGCTATTTTTTTATGCATTTTTTCAAGCTTTTTTATTATTTCAGCAGAATTATTAATTGGTTTAGCTTCTCTTATAATATAATTCCATTCTTCTGGATGAAAATTTGTATACTCAAAATATTTATTAAATTCCCTCTCATCTTTATGATTATGAAATCCTAAAGCATTTTTTCTTTCTAGCATTCTTTCTTCAGAATCTAATATTACTCCATCAAAATCGACAAATGTATATCCATTATTCATATTTTCCCCTAATACATTATAGCATACAAAATTGAAATATTTTGTCTTTTTTATTTTATATTTAAAATTCTTTTTAATTCAAAATGTCTTATATCATTTCTTAATTCACAAAAAGCTGTCACAAAATAATTATCTTTATATTTAAATAAATAAAGTGGATGAATTGTTCTTTTTGATTGACTACCATCAATATCATTATAAATAATTTCAATTTTGTCATTTTTATTTATAGCTGTTTCAATTAATTTTTCTATTTCACTAGAAGTATTTAAATTTATATTTAAAATATATTTGCTTTTTTCATCATAAACTGAATACATTTTTTTAGATTTATCCAAAAATTCTTTAAACTTATCTGTATATTTAAATTTATTATTTAATAAAAAATCATAAACATTTTCTAATAATTGAATGTCATATTTGTTTATACTGGTATAATTTTTAACTTTATCTATCATAAAATAGCCACCATTTGGACCTTTGAATGACTCAATAGCAACACCATTGTTAGATATTTCACTTTTATAATATCGAATCATTCTTTCAGTTACTCCAATTTTTTTAGATAACTCTTTTATAGTATAAACATTCCCTGTATTTAATAAATCTATCATATACATCATATTTGACAATTTACCCATAATATATCACTCCGTTGCTAATATTGTATCACAAGAAATATATTTAACAAACAAATAAGTGTAAAATGCTTTACTTTATAAAATTGTAAAAATGTTGTATAATGTTTAGTAAGTTATGGCATTTTTTTGAGAATCAAAAAAATGGTATAACGCCATTGTACCTAATTTCTG
>CANRCA010000044.1 GCA_947628985.1 uncultured Bacilli bacterium
AATGACACTTTAAAAATGTACAAAAAAAGACATTATATTATTTTTTACCCTTTTTGGGAGTACACCATTTATATATAAATTATCTATTCTATGATTTCTTCCATCAAATGTTCCACTAAATGATTTAGAATTAATACCACCTATTGGAGTAAAACCACTTCCTGTTGTAAGTTGTGTATATAATTCACTATTTTCTTTGTCTTTATAACTATCTTTATTTTTAAAGTCTAAATCTCTTGATAATATTATTGTCTTTCCTGAATAGTCTTCTCCTGCTTCCACATTGTTACTTAATTCTACTAAATCTTCTATATATTGTATTTTATATGGAGTATTTTCTTCTCCTGATCCTTCTTCTCCTTCTACTAAAAAACTATTATTACATGATATTATATCTGTTGTTTTATTTCTATTTTCTATTTCATAAGTTTTACCTATTTCATCTTTACTTATTCCATTACCATCATTGACTAATATTTGATAATTATTATCTGCTACTTCTATACTTATAATTTTTCCTTTATTTGATAGTCTTACTACATATACTAAGTTGTCTCTTGCATCTATATCTAATGGATTAGATACACTATCAAAACATGTTCTATTTCCATTATTCATTGAATTCATTACATATTGTTGTTCTGTTGCTCTTATTATACTTTGTACATCACTTTTAAATGTATTTTTTCTTGCATTCCTATATAAATTTAATACATTTGGTATTGCTATTAAAACTAGTATTGCTAAGATTGCAATTACTGCTAATAATTCTACCAATGTAAATCCTTTTTTACTTTTCATATATAATACAACTCTCTTTCTACCCTTATTTATTTTTCTACGCTACTAAGAAAATTATATATATATATATGAAAAGTCAAGTTAAATCAATGAAGTTTCACATCAAATTTTAACTTAAATTTAACAAATTAAAAAAGTGATTTCTCACTTTTATTCAATGTAATAAACATAGTTATCTTTTCTTTTTGAACTTTCTTTTTCTTCTAATGGATAACCTAATATGCAGTTTCCTATTCCTTCATAATCACCTTCAATATTAAGTGACTTTAATATTTCTTTTCCTTCTTCTGTTTCAAACACTTCTTTTGCTCTATGTATCCAACAACTTCCTATATCTAAAGAATGTGCTGCATTTAATAAATTTCCCATAACTAAACTTCCATCATATAAATAAGTTGGACAATTTTTATCTGCTAGTACTATTAAAACTACAGGTGCTCCATAAAAAGGATCAATACTTTCATTTCCCATTACTTTAGCATTTAATTTTGATAATTTATCTCTTACTTCCTTATTAGTAACAGCAATTATAATGGCAGATTGTTTCCCCATTCCACTTGGAGCATAAGTACCTGCTTCAATTATTTTATCTAATTCTTCTTTTGAAATAATATCACTTTTATATTTTCTAATACTTCTTCTTGTTTTTAAACAATTTAATACTTCATTCATAAATTCACTACCCTTCTAAAGTTTTTAATATTTTTTTACTTTTTAAATAGACACCTGAATATTCTTGATAATATTCATCTATTATATTATCTATTTCATCACTTACTTTTTTATCAATATTTAAGTTTGATATTTTAGATATATCAACATAATAATAAAGTCTTAACATTTTTAATACTTTTTCATTTATAATCATTTCATTTGTTCTACAATTTTGACAAATATAACCACCTTTAGATAAAGATAATGTTACTACTTTAGAACTTCCACATTTAACACAACAATCTAAATTTAAATTAATTCCTAAATAATTTAAATATTGTAGTTCTAAAATATTAGTAATTATTTTTGGATCCATACCTTCTTCTATTTTTAAAATAGCACTTTCCATAAGATCATAAATTTCATTATTTTCACTTTCTTTATATACATTCATTGATAAATCACATATATAAGTTAAATAACTAGTTTTTATAATATCACTTTTAATATTAATAAAATAATCTTTAATATCACCATCAATTAGTGTAGATAATCCTTTATCATTATAATATAAATGGAAAGTACCATAAGCATATCTTTCACTTATAACTCTAAGTTTACTTTTTAAATTCTTACATCCTTTAGATACACAACCAATAATTCCCATATCTTTAGTAAATATATTTAATATTTTACTATTTTCTTTAAAAGGTGTTTGACTTACTACTATTCCTTCTACACTAATTATTTTCATTTAATTAAGTTATTTTCCTTTCTTGTATTTTAAATAATATTCTATTTTACCTGTTTCTTTAAATTTATCCCAAGCTTCCTTTTTATTCATTTTTCATCTCTCCTTACAATATAATATTGTAAGAATATCAAAAAAATTATTCATTATTTGTTAAATATCCTAAATCTTTTATATATTTTTCTTTTTCTCTCCATTTTTTAATAGTTTTACAATATAATTCTAAATAAACTTTTTTACCTAATAATTCTTCCATATCTACTCTTGATTCAAGTCCTATAACTTTAATCATATTACCATTATGTCCAACTATAATTTTTCTAAGTGAATCTCTATCAACAATAATATCTATATATATTTTTGCTATATCATCTTTTTCTTCATAATTAATTAGTTTACAAGATATTGAATGTGGAACTTCATCATTAGTATGAATAAATATTTTTTCACGAACTATTTCAGATAATCTAAAATCCATTTCAGCAGTAGTAGTTTCTCCATCCATAAAATATTTTATATTATCTGGAAGATATTGTTTTAATACTTCTATTAATTTATCTACATTATCATTTTTTAATGCTGAAACTGGTATTATTTCTGAAAATTCATATAAATCTTTATATTCATTTATCTTTAATAATATTTGATTATCTGTTAATTTATCTATTTTATTTAATACTAAAAACACTGGTTTATTTATATTTTCTAATTTATCCAATATAAATTTATCACCTTTTCCATAAGGAACAGATGCATCAACTATAAATAAAATAATATCAACATCATTTATTGAATAATATGCTTGTGAATTTAATGCAACTCCTAGTTTATCTACTGGTTTATGTATACCAGGAGTATCTACAAATACAATTTGTGTATCATCTTCATTATAAATACCTTGTATTAAATTTCTTGTTGTACCTGGTTTATTTGATATAATAGCAACTTTTTCTTTAATAATCATATTGATAAGTGTACTTTTTCCTGTATTTGGTCTTCCTATTATTGTAACAAATCCACTTTTCATACCAAATCCTCCTTGGTAAATGTAGTAGTCATTAATTTATCAAATGTCATTACTTCCATTTTTCCACTTGAAGTCATTATATTAAATATTACATCTTTATCAAAAAATTCTAAAAATGTTTGTTTACAAATATTACATGGATAACATATTTCATCACTACTTGTCATTAAATATAATGCTTTAAATTCTCTTTCTCCATGACTTACTGCATTGTTAATAGCATTTCTTTCAGCACATATAGTACCACCAAATGATGCATTTTCTATATTAACACCTTCATAAAAATTTCCTTTTTTAGTTTCAACTATACAAGCAAAATGCATATTTGAATATGGTGCATAACTATTATCTAATAATTTTAATAATTTTTCTTTCATACTGACTCCTTAAAAAAACAAACCTATTATTTTTGGTATAAATATTACTAATCCTATTATAACTGCTACTATAGAAAATACTAATACTGCAGCAGCAGATGTATCTTTTGCAACTTTAGCAAGTGGATGATATTCTTGTGTTACTAAATCTACTGTTGCTTCAATAGCAGTATTTACTAATTCTAATGAAATAACTAATCCTATTGTTAATATTAATAAAGCAAATTCAGTTTTACTAACTTTAAAAATAAAACTAGCAATTAAAACTAATAATGCAATTCCAACATCAACAGCAAGATTTTGTTCATTTTTATAAGCATATCTTAATCCTTTAATAGGATAAGTAAAACTATTTAAAAATTTTTTTATTCCTTTTTGTTGTTTTCTTTCATCTCTTGATATCATATTCATTTAATATTTCCTCCTCAAGAGCTCTCATTACTTTTTTATCTTCTTCTTTTATATGATCATATCCAAGTAAATGTAAAAGTCCATGTACTGCTAAATAACAAAATTCTCTTTTAACACTATGTCCATAATCTTGAGCTTGTTCTTTGCATCTTTCATAAGATATATAAATTTCACCTAAAAATCTAAAATCTTCATATTTTACATCTTCTATTTCTTCAAAAGCAAAAGATATTACATCAGTAACAGCATCTTTATTTCTATATTCTTTATTTATTTCTCTAATTTTTTCATTATCAACTATTATTATATTTAATAAAGGATTTTCTATATTTAAGTGTTTACATGCAAATTTAATTACTTTATCAATATCTTTTGTATCTATTTCTTCACTTGTTGTATTAAAAATATAATCTTCCATAAACCCACTCCTATAAAACTTTAATTATATATAAAATAACTATTATTATAAATATTATACAAAGTACATTATATACCCAATCTTTTCTTAAAAATTTAGGTAAGTGTTCTTTAATAGCATTAAGTGCGATGAAAAGAAGAAATCCAATTATACCACCTACTACATTTAATATAATATCATCTACATCAAAACTTCTTCCTATAAAGTGTTGTACTATTTCAATTACAAAACTTGATAAAAATGTAACAAGTGTAATTGTTCCTAAATTTTTAATTTTACAATAACATGTCATAAAATATCCAAGTGGAATAAATAATAAAATATTACCTATTACTTGTCTATAAAAAGAATATGTTCCTACATCATATCTTAAAATTTCTCTAAATGGAATTAAGTTTGTTCCTCCATTTATTGATATATCTTGACTAGTTACTAATTGGAATAATATAAGTAAATATACTATAAAAAATAATCCAAATAATTCTTCATGTAAAACAAATTTATTTCTTTCACTTTTAAAATATAAAGTTACTCTCATTATAGTTATAATAGAAATTACTATTATTAAAGTCGGCCAAGATAATTTTAAAACCTCTCTAATTGTTGCTTCCATTTTCTTCTCCTAATTTATTTTCAAAACTTTCTATTTCAGAAGTAACCCCTATATTTTCATAAACTTTAAAAAATACTTCTACATACATTTTACTACTATTCACTTCTTTTTTCAAAACTTTTTTAGAAATAATATATTCATCATCATTAAGTCTTTTTAATATTTGTTTTTCACTTGTTTCTAAGGCTTTTTTATATGCTTCATTTTCATTTACATGATATTCTTTATATTTATATTCTACTTTTTCTTCTTTATATAATTTAAAAAATAAGTATGGCTTATCAAGAATAAGTTTTTTAGTATTCATTGTATTATTACTATCATATTTACCTATTAATGTAAATTCATGACCAAATATATCTAAATAATAATGATTTATTACTCTACCTGTTTGTACATATTCTATATAATTAAAAGGAATATTTACATTTACAAAATACCATACTTCTGCATATACTTCTCCTTTAGAATTTACTTTATCAATTAATTCATCATTTTTAACTATATTACCACTTATGATTATGTCTCCTTTTTTAACATAATCATTTACATCTTTCATTTTAACTCCACTAGATACTGTAATATGTTTTATAAGTCCATCTTTTTTTGCAATTATACTACTTGGTTCGTTAGATGTATTATTGTTTTCATTAATTACTCTTCTAGTTAAATCAATTATATAATTGCATCCTTTTTCATTTATTTCTATCCATTCAAGTATATCTTCATTTTCTTCTAATATTTCTTCTTTTATTTTGATAAGTTCTTCAAAACTTTTTTTCTTTTTGTATTTACTTATATCATATTTATTTAAACTTTCTAATATTTTAGTTTTAATTTCTTCATCTGTAGTATTTACTTTAATATCAAATATTGTGTTTGTAAGTAAATATAAAATAATCATACATATTAAAAAAGATATTATTAAATATTTATTTTCTAAAATTATATTTTTAAGTTGTCTTTTTCCATAATAACTAATTATTTTAGATTTATATCTTCTTCTTATTTTTTTATAATCTTCATAATCAACAGTAACATAAAAATAATCATTATATTTTTCTAATGATTCATATTTAATTTTGTTATATATTAAAAAATTCACAAATTTTAATGAACGTTCATAAACTATAATTTTTACATTGTTATTATTTATCATTAAATTCAATTCCTTTAATATTACCTTTTATTAATAATTCATATGAATCTAATGCTGTTATTAATAAAGAATTACCATTTATTATTAACTCTTTATTTTTAAGTAATATAGATATTTTATTTGAATTTATATCAATAATGTTAATATAATTTTTAATTTGTAAATATTCTTTGTTAATAAATAGTTCATAATCTTTATTATTAATAATATCTTTTATCATATTAAAGTTTATGATAAATAATAAAAATATATAAGAAAAAAGAAAGTTTTTCACTTTCAATTTATTATTTACAATCAAGTTCTGGATAACCAGATGTTCCTAATTTCCAATCACATAACGTATATCCAGTTAATCTATCATCTATATCAGTTAAAGTAATACTATTTTTATTTGTATTTAATGTGCTCACAAAAGTATTATTTTTCATTTCACTCTCACTTTTTCCTATTGTTAATTCATTATCATTTGTTAAATTTGTTCCATTTTTTAAAGTATCATTTTTATAATATGTATTATTTATTGTATATGTATCATTTACTAAATTACCAATTGCATAACTAGTTTTATTATCATTACTTGATATATTTCCTACACTATACACATTATTTAATAATATTTTATCTTTAGTCCCACTATCTGATATCCCATAAGAATTATAATTAGTTTTTCCTATTATATTTCCTAAATTGTATGAATTTATTATTTTTAAATATCCCTCTAATGTTGCAGAAGATGCACCATCATTAGCATCTCCTATTATTCCACCAACAGATGAACCATTTTGACTAGGTAATGATTTTAAATTTCCATTATTATATGAATTTAATATAATTGTTTTAGAAGAAGCCCAATCACTTCCAATTATTCCACCTGCAAGAGTATTATATATATAACTTTGGTCAGATGATAAATTTCCTGAATTATAACATTTATCTATTATTACAATAATATTTAATATATTTCCACCTACTATTCCTCCTAGACGAGTTCCGCCTGTTATATTACCTGTATTATATGTATTTGTTATTGTATAAACATTTTGATTGTCTTCTGGCATTGAGTCAAATTTTCCAACTATTCCACCTATAAATCCAACAGCTAGTGAAGTTATATTTCCTTTATTATATGAATTTTCTATTTTTATACTTTTACTTTTATCTACTACACCTATTAATCCTCCTATAGTTTGACCTTTATCTTCTTCTGAATTATATTGTATTTCTCCAGTATTATATGAATTTGTTATTGTAGCATTTGTATTTGTATCTAAATAACCTATTAGACCACCTATATTTGTTGAAACAGTTAATATTTCACCTTGATTTTCACTATTTTTAATTATTAAATTTGCATTTGGAGCAACTCCACCCATAAGTCCTCCAATATGTCCTCCACCTAATATTTTTCCCTTATTTACACAATTTTCAATTGTTAATGTTCCACCTGACTCTATTGTTGCAACTAATCCACCTAATGAATTTTCTGTACTCTCACTAGAAATATTAATCTCATTAGTACAATTTATTATTTTTGATGTTCCTTTAATATTACTTATCATTCCTGCATTTAATGGATTTGTTCCATTTTCTATACTTCCACTTACTGTTAAATTACTTATTGTACTATCTTCTATTTTTCCAAATAATCCTAATCTTTCAAACTCTGTTTCTATATTTTTTATATATAAATTATCTATTCTATGATTTTTTCCATCAAATGTTCCTCTAAAGGATTTGTTTAGTCCTATTGGTGTAAATCCTGTTCCTGTTGTTAATTGTGTATAAAGTTCACTATTCTCTTTGTCTTTATAACTATCTTTATTTTTAAAGTCTAAGTCTCTTGATAATATTATTGTTTTTCCTGAATAAGTTTGTCCTGCTTCTACATTATTACTTAACTCTACTAAATCTTCTATATATTGTATTTTATATGGAGCATTCTCTTCTCCTAAGCCTTCTTCTCCTTCTACTAAGAAACTATTATTACATGATATTATATCTGTTGTTTTATTTCTATCTTCTATTTCATATGTCTTTCCTATTTCATCTTTACTTATTCCATTACTATCATCAACTAGTATTTGATAATTATTATCTGCTATTTGGATACTTGTTATTTTTCCTTTATTTGATAGTCTTACTACATATACTAAATTTTCTCTTGCATCTATATCTAATGGATTTGTTGTACTATCAAAACATGTTTTATTTCCATTATTCATTGAATTCATTACATATGCTTGTTCTGATGCTCTTAATATACTTTGTACATCACTTTTAAATGTGTTCTTTCTTGCATTCCTATATAAATTTAATACATTTGGTATTGCTATTATTACTAGTATTGCTAATATTGCTATTACTGCTAATAATTCTACCAATGTAAATCCTTTTTTATTTTTCATATATACAACTCTCTTTCTACCCTTATATTTTTTTCTACGCTACTAAGAAAATTATATATATATATATGGAAAGTCAAGAAAAATCGCTTGTTTTGAAGTGAAATTTGAACAAGAAAAAAATTCTTTAAAATACTTTTTTATTAATAATTATATTTAAAACATCTATTATGACATTAGAACTTTATGATGTAATTGTATTAGAAAAGAATAATAAAAATTATATTATTGAACTTTTTGTACTAATTCTATATAATTATTCTATTAATACTCTTTTTTAATGATTCTATACATTTAAAAAAAGTACTCAATCTGCAATAGATAAGTACTGAACTAATTAATTGATATTTTATAATAATTACATTTTTTCATAATGAGTCCACATTCTTAAAATGTGAATTTCTTTTTTATTTTCATCAACTTCATATACAATTCTATGTTGTCTATTTATTTTTTTAGAATATAATCTAGATAATTCACCTACTAATTTTTCATAAGTAGGCGGATAGCAAAATGGATCTTCAATCATTAAATTTAATATATTTTTACAAATTTTTTCTAAATCTGCATTTTTAAGTTTTATTTTATCTTTCTCTGCTTGTTTAGAAAATTTAATTGTATACATATTACCATTTTTCATCTTTTTTATATTCCTTAGCATTATCCCAATTTTCACTATTTTTAATATTATTTATATTTTCAACATAACCTGGTATACCTGATAAAAATAAAGTTTCTTCAATATTTTTCCATTCATCTTCTGATATTAAAACAGCATTTTTTCCTTTATTATTAACAATTGTAATTGGATTAAATCCAACATTTACATCTGATACTAATTGATATAAATTAGCTCTTGCGTTTGTTATATTTATAGTACTCATAGTTTTGTCGAGTAGGCAGGTCTCGACTTCACCTCTCTTTCATCAAGTGAAAGGCTTGCCTCACTGCCCCTCACAAAACC
>CANRCA010000045.1 GCA_947628985.1 uncultured Bacilli bacterium
TTTATATATGAATTTTCAAAGTCTCCAGTTTCACCAAAATTTATAGCAGATAAAATATTTTCAGTAATCATTTTCACCGATCCATCATTTAATATTTCTGTTATTCTCCACATATAACCAGAATACCAAACATAATTAAAATTAAGACACTCATTAGTTCCCATCAAGTATTTATGATAAGGTGGTGTATCATCATATCCATGTTCTGGATCATGACAAGCAAAATCAGTTTGTATTATAGCTTGATTTTGATCACCCCAAGGACATGTTTTACCTTCTCCAAGTTCTAATACATACTCGCCTAATGTTTTATATCTAAATATTACATCTCCTGATACATTTTTAATCTTTATAGTATTACCAGTAGGTTCAAATGTTATTTTTTCTCCATCAACATAAGCATTTACATATTGTAATTCTACTTGATTACCAAAATCTATTACTAAATCGTCCCCCTCTAAAATTTCTTGTGGATAACTATCTGTATCAACATCAAATCCATAATATTTTACACTATGAAATGGTCTAAAATCAAAAGTTACTAATAAATTATATTCTATATTCTCTTTATTAAATTTATTATCTTTATATTTTATTTCTACATCTATATATTTTCTTATTCCTAAACTACATCTATCTTCTACACATATTTTTTCTTTTAATTTATAATCTCCTACTATATTTGCTTCTAAGTTTTCATTATTTGTAGTAATATCTAATATTCCCATTTCTACATTTCCAATATTGGTTACTTCTACTCTATAAGTTACACTAGAATTTTCATTTGGAAGAGTTATAGTTGAAAATATATTTTTTACATTATAATCTTCTGCGATTGACATAGCCATATTATCAGTATTTAATAATGTTACATTTGTTACTCTTATATCTTTCTCAATTCTTACAATAGCAGAAATATCATTTATATTTAAATTTTCACTAAATGAAGAATATCCTATTGAAAGCATAAGAATCATAACTACTAATACAGTACTTATTATATTAACATTTTTATTACTTTTATTTTTATATCTTTTATTATATTTTTTCATCTTTTCTCCAAATAGTATTTTTTATTTTTACCACTTTCATTTTAGTACATATATATATATATATGCAAGAGGTTTTACTTATTTTTTTTATTTTTTTTGATATTTAAAACACATAAAAAAATAAGTAAATTATTTTTTAAATTTACTTATTAAAATGATATTTTTTGAAATAACACTTTAGTTGTGTTAAATAATTAATTTTGATAAAATTAAATTGAGGTAAAAAATATGAGAAAAGAAAAATGGATGTTTAAAGGAAAAGAAATTGAAATTCCAATTGTAGAAGAAGGAGACATAGAACGTAATAATATTGAAGATTTAGAAGAAACTAAAGAGTTTCCTATTATAAGTGATTATAATATAGAAAATACACAAACAATGCCTAATTTAAAAGAGGAACATAAAGATGAATAATTATGAATTAATGCAAAACTTTTTAAATAATATTAAAGAACTTGCTATTGATAATCCTGATACATATATAGATGAAGACATAGTTTATTCTTGTTTAATAAGATATAATATTCCAAATTCAAAAAAACCTTTTGAAAATATAACTCATAAATTTTATTTACTATATGAATATTTTAAAAACAATAAAAATATAAATTTATGTGAATATCCTAATTTTTATTTTTTAGTTTTTCAAAATGGTAGATTAAGTGGAAATGAGATAAAATTATATGCTCCTTATGATTCTAAACATATTGTTGAAGCTGCTAAAAAAATATTTAGTTTTATGGCTAAAAACAATATAACTCATCAATCAAAAATTGCATATATAATTAGAAATGATGATTTAGTAATTAGAGTAAATACTTTAGAAGATGCTGAAAAAGTAATTGCTTTTATTCAGAAAGATCCTTTTTTAAGAAAAAATTTATTAAAAGTTAATCCTTTCTTACCAAATAATAATGGAATTGGTATGGCTATGGATAATGATTTTTCTTTTAACTCTGTTTTATGTGAAATAATTTCTAACTTTGTATTATTATTAAGAAATCAAAATAGAATTAATGATTTAAATGTAGAAAATTTAAATGCTTATATTAAAGAATCTATTCCTAAAATTTATGATTTAGATAAAAGAGATATTTATAAATTATTAGAAAAAACAACTAGTAAAAATTTTACTCTTAAAGATTTTTATACACATGCAAATAATAAATTAAAAGATAAATATGATTTAAATGGTAAAAGAATTGCTACTAATCCTTCTTATTTAGAAGATGCTGTAAGAATAACTGAACAATATCATCCTGGTTATTCTATTGGAGCTATTAATCAATATATAATGAATGGTAATGCTACTGGATTTACTAGAAAAGAAAATGCTAGAAGTAATTTAATTAAAAATATTTCTCCTGAAATGATTATGGATACAATTATTAACTATTTAATATCTAAAAATATATCATATTCTAATAATAATGATGCTATTAAAAAATATGTAAATAGTATATTAAATTTAAATAAAGAAAATATTAATGAGAATAAAACTGAATTAAATTTAGATTTAAATACTATTATTGAAGCTATAAAAAGAGCTTATATTAATACAAAATTTAAATATAATAAAGAACAAGCTAATAATGCATTACAAGTACTTTTAATGACTGGAAGTTTAAGTTATTTTACAAATCAATTTAATGATAGATTATATCTTAAAGAATTAAGTACTAAATATGATTTAAGACAATGTATAATGATGTATTTAGGTATAGATTATACAAAATCTAGTATTGATGATATAGTTTCTAAAATGGAAGAAATATTTACTGTAAAAGCTCTATAAAAAATTATCACGTAATAAAGTTTACGTGGTTTTTTTAAAATAATCTAGAAAATAAGAGCAATAACTCCAATTATTAATAAATGTATTGGATAAAATAAATAAAATAAATTTTGTACTTTTTTATTTTTAACACCTCGTTTTCCATTATAAAGCCATATAAATATAAGAGAAAGTACTGCAAATGCTTGTTCAGGAAAGAAAATTGTTTTTCCTAAAACTTTAATTATAAATGATTCTCCTCCTATCATATAATAATTTATTATTATCATTCCAATAAGTTCAATAATTTTATTAAAACGAATATTTTTTGTGAAATAAAATAATAATACCACCCATATTCCATAACCACCATAATCTACAAATGTAAAAGTTCCTATTAGAAAACTATTTACAAGAACAGTAATAAATAATAAAAAATATACAAATTTACCTTGTTTCTTTACTTTTTCAAGAATATACATACATATCAAAGCAATACAAAAAGTAAACATAACATTTTGATGTTCAAGATATATTAAAGAACCACTATTAATAAGATTAAATGGGATTTCAGAAATAAGAGCAAATATAAACATTCTTTTTAAATATTTTTTAAAACTTTTAGTATGGAAAAATCCTTCTACTACTTGAAATGCAAATATTGGAAAAGCAAGACGTCCTATACAATTCATCCATACAAAATTATCCCCACTACAAAATGCTAACCATATATGATCTATAAGCATAAAAGTACATGCTATTAATTTTAAATGTAATGAATTTAAACATTTTATATTATGATTATTTTCTAAATTATTTATGGTTATTTCTTTCATATTTATAAAATCCTTCTATTATCTTAATTATAGACTTTATAAATAAAATAGTCTACTTTATTTTAAAACTCTTTTTTACTAAATATTTTTTGTGATATTATATATGAAACATAAACCATAATAATAGTTATTCCTATTAAAATTATTATTAAATAATCTTCTAAAAATGATAAAGACTTTGCAATAAATGATAAATCTAAATATTGAAGTAAAAAACCACCTACAACAACTAAACCAAATACAATTATAAATATACCAATTCTTGCTTTTTCAACACCATATTTATAAATAATTGGATACATAAAAGTTAAAACTAATAATGTTCCAAAAATTGTACCAAACATCGTAACTAAAATTTGTTCATAATTAATAGTTTTTGTATTAACATAAGAAATTACAAAAGATAAAATAATAGTAATAATTGAAACAATAAGAATCATTAAAATAGTTGCTAAATATTTTGCCTTTACACTATTTTTTCTTCCATTAGGTAGTGTAATAGAATATGCATCCCACTTATTATAATTATCATAACTAAATGTTGATATCATTATCATTATACTCAAAAATGGTAAAATAAATGATATATCCATTTCTCCAAGTAACCCCATTACAGCATATACAATAAATAATAATCCCATTAATTTAAAATTACTTTTAATCATTGCAATATCTTTTTTAATAAATCCTATCATTATTCTACCCCCTTTATCATTAAAACCATGAGGTCATCTAAAGTTATTTTATCAATTATAGAAATATTATATTTTGATTTAAAATCTTTTTTATTTTCAATTAATACTTCATATTCATATTTTGATTTTTTATATTTAATATAATCTTTTTTATCTATTTTTTTAAATTCAGATTCACTACATTTTACAATACCATATTTATCTAATAATTCACTAGTTGTTTTAGATAAAACTATTTCTCCATTATTAATAAAAGTTATATAATCTGCTATATGTTCTAAATCAGTAGTAATATGACTAGAAAGTAAAATAGAACAATCATCTTTTTCAATAAAACTTTGAAATATTTGAATTACTTCAGAACGTGCAACAGGATCAAGTCCAGATGTTGGTTCATCTAATATTAAAAGTTTAGGATGATGAGATAAAGCGGATGCTATTTCTAATTTTTTTCTCATACCTTTTGAAAAAGTTTTAATTTGTTTATTGGGTAATAGTGAAAACTCATTTAAATAATCATAAAACATTTTTGAATCCCAATTTTCATATATGCCTTTCATAGTATCATTTATATCATTTGGTGTAAGAATTTCAGGAAAAAACATATCATCTAATACTACTCCAATATCTTCTTTTATTTTTTTATCATTTTTATGATTATCTAATCCAAAAATTTTGATTTCTCCATTATATTTAATAATATCTAATATGGCTTTAATTGTTGTTGTTTTTCCAGCACCATTTTCACCAATAAATCCCATAATCATACCTTTTGGTAAATCAAATGTTATATTTTTAAGTTCAAAATTATCATATTTTTTACATAAATTTTTTATTTCTAAAATATTTTCCATTTCTATTTGTCCTCCCATAATATATTTAATATTTCATTTAATGTTTTTTTATTTATATTATTAATTTTTGCAATATTTACTGCTTTATCCATTAATTCTTCTACCCTATTTAATTGTTCTTCTAAAGCAATATCTTTATTAATTTTAGCAACATAAAATCCTTTAGATGGAACATTTTTTAAATATCCATCTTTAACTAATTCTTCATAAGCATTTTTAGTTGTTATAACACTACACCTCAAATCTTTTGCTAAAGTTCTAATAGATGGTAATAATTCATTTTCTTTGAGTTCATTAGAAACAATTTTAACTTTTATTTGTTCTTTTATCTGTTCATATATTGGAACACCATTTGAATTACTTATTATAATCTCCATAATTTACCTCTCTGTATATATTAATTATATACATAGTATATACAGATGTCAATATTAAAATAAAATGTAAATAAAAAATAATATTTATGCTTTAATTAATAAATATTATTCTTTACAACTATTTAAATTTTATAATTAAATACTTTTTCAAATTTTTTATAATTTATACCATCACTTGCTTTCCATCTATTTACAGGATATTCAAAATCATTTTTATATTCAATTGGTGATCTTTCATATTCGTTTACAAATTTATCTTCATAGCAAGGAAATTCTTTACTAGCTAAAATACCACATATACCTAATATATCTAATAAAACACTAACTTCATCTTTATTACATTTAAATATTTTTTCTTTTAAAATTAAATCTCTTAATTTTCCTACTTTATCATTACTTTCTAATTTATTTACACAATCTAATATTTTTGACAAAATAATTTTATCTTCATCAGTTGGAATAACTTTTGGTAATTTTAAAAATTGTTCCATATCAAATAAAGCATAATTAACCTCTGTATGTCTTATTCCTCCAAATTTATATCTTTTAAAATTTAAAACATTCAAACCATCATTTTTTAACTCATATTCACTTGGCATTTTATTCCAAGCTCTCCATCCACATAAATAACAATGATTTGGTTTTTCATTTTCTAATTTGTGATCTGGAATAGATATAGCATAATAATAACTTCCTAATATTGATCGATATTCAAGTTTTCTTGTTGATAAACTATATAAAAATGCATTAGCAACATCAATTGGATTAATCTTTTCTAATATTTTTTTAACTTTTTCTAATGTTTGTTCATGAGTTTCATAACTTGGATAATCAAACATAAATCCTTCTTTTTTAGCACATTCGAAATCTTCTTTAGAAATAGTACCATCTTTCCAACCAACACTTGACCAATAAGTAGATAGTAATATTTTTAATCCATCTTTCATAAGTATTTTTCTCCTTCTATTAAGAATAAATTATAAAGTTTTTTATTTTATAAAAATGATTCTACAATATATAATTTATTTTCTTTACTATCCCAAAGAATAATAATCTCACTATTATCATCTTTTTTATTATACCAATATTTACAATTAGAATAATTAGGATAATTTTCTTTAGAAATTTTAATTTTATTTAACCAATTATTTATACTTTCAATATAAGAAGAATAATATATAGTTTCTTTTTCTTCAATAGACCAATTAAATAATTCTTTTATTTCATCTTCATTTGTATATGAAAAAATATGGTATCTAATTCCATCACCATGAAAACTTGAATTAAAACTAGCGTTATAAATTTCTTTAATTGAATTTTTTGGTAATTTAATATTCCAATTTAATTTTAAAACATTAGAATAACTTATTAAGTTGTTATATATAATTATTCCTAATAAACTAAATACAATAATTATAAAAGTTAAAATTAAAAATTTTTTATTCATATTTAACCTCACAATATAAATTATTATTTATCTTCTTTTAATTTATTAGTCTATATAGTCTGGATTTGCACATAAATTTAATTTTATATCAATTTGTTTTAAAAATTTATTAAGAGATTTGTTTGTTGTATTTTTTTCAATAGAATAATTATATTCATAACCTTTTTGTACATACTTATCATTCATATAAATTTCATATTCTGGTAAATTATCCATAGAATGAGGTTGATCAGATACAATATTTTTATCTTCAAAAATTTTCATAACATCATAATCATAAGTTCCTTTAATTGATTTTGTATATTTTAATTGTGAGGTACAAGTTTGTCCTGGTCTACATGACTCATAAGCTGTAAATAATTCATAAGTTCCATCTTCATATACTGCTAACTCAACAGGAATACAAGATTTATCGCCTATGCTTATAGTAAATATTAAATCCTCTTTATTTTGAAGTGGCGTATCACCAACTAAATTGATATATTTCAATTCTTTTTTACAACCTGTTAATCCTATTATTAAAATTCCACATAACAAAATTGTTAATATTCTTTTTTTCATAAATTTCTCCATTTCTACAAATTAATGCTTACATTATTTAAATAAATTGTAATTATTCACTATCAATATTAAATTCTACTGCTACATTAAATGTTTCAAAATTTCCTTCTTCTTTTTCATAATTAATATTTTTTATAATTCTATATGTTCCACTTGCTAATTTACCATAACCTTCTTTCCAATTAAGTTCTATTTCTTTAGATTCTCCTGCTTTAAGATAAAATGCTGGATAGGTAAAATTTAATTCTACATTTATTTTATGCCACTCTCCATCTTTTTTTATTTCTATTTCATAAGAATTTCCATATTGATAATTTTTATCACTATTATTAGTTAAGATAATTGTAGCACCTGTATCAGTTAAAGTTACATCTTTAATAAACATAGTAACATCACTTTCAGATATTATAATATCTGATTTATTTCCAATATCAAATTCATTTTTATCTTCATTTTTTGTTTTTCCACAACCTGCAAGTCCTAATATTAAAATTCCACATAATAAAATAGTTAATATTGTTTTTTTCATAATTTCCTCCTTTTATACTTATTCACACAAATCATCAGTAAATTCTAGTGAATAATCTCCAATATAAATATTATTATTACCACCTATTTTTTTACAACTAATTAAAGTTACATCTTTATCTTTTGACTTATACACAGTTGTTCCACCATCTCTATATGTTTCAACTTTATCCAATTTATCAGTAATATGTTTTATTCCATCGTCCAAAGTTTGATATGTAGTTGATAAATATGTTTTTAAAGTAATATTGGCATCTAAATCTTTAACATAAAATTCATTAATGTTACCTGCTAAATATATTTTTCTATTTTCAATAGTAAAGTAATCATTAAATCTAATATTATTATGAATTTCTGGTTTAGTTAAATAAAAATCAAATTCATCTGTATTGCTGATATCTTCTATATCCATTGGACAAGTAAATTTTGTTCCTTTCCAAGTAGTAACTCTTGCATTATTATTGCAATGATAATGATTTACAAATAGACCTTTATCAATATAATCAATAGTTCCCCCATCTAAATTATCTCTTATCTTAATTAAGGGGCTATTATTAAAGCCTTTTGCTTGAAAAGTATCAAGTGTAACAATTCCTACCAAAACACCTAGAATAATTAAAACTATTTTTAAACTTTTTTTCATTTTACTCCTTTTCTATATTTAATTTCTAATTTTATTATACTATAATTTTAAAATATAAAAAAGACTATCAATTTCTTGATAATCAATTCACACAAATTGTAATTTATATATATATTCTTAAATTATATATTATTACTAATATTATTGCAAATAACAAACTATAAATACTTTTTTTAGGTTTCGTATATAAAACTGTCATTGTTCCTAAAAATAATAATGTATCTATTATACTTTTAAAATAAAAATACCAAATTCCAACACTAAAAGATTCTATCAACATTACTGCTAATATTACACTAGAAATTATAATTGAAATTTTGTTATTTCCTTTTGCATACCAACAAATAAATGCAAGTATTGGAGTTATAGCAGTTATTCCATACCAAATCATCATATAGCTTTTAGGATTAAAACCACTAAACCAAATTGTATATAGATGATAACTTACTGTCATACCTACAAAAAATAAAAATACATTTAAACTTGCTCTTAATGGTGTTTTACTAAATACAGAAATAGTTATCGCTAGAAATATCCATATTCCTATATCCGAAAAAACATTTCTTAAATCTAATATTCCTAATATGTGTTGCCACCATATAACATCGTTAATACCTAAATTATCTAACCATTTTGAAAACACACCTAAAATTATACCTAATAATAGTATCAATAAACTATATATAATCTTTTTAGATATTTTTATATCTTT
>CANRCA010000046.1 GCA_947628985.1 uncultured Bacilli bacterium
GTATACGAGAACCGTACGTACAGTGGTGTGAGAGGGACGAAATAATTTTAATTAAATTATTTCTCTCTACTCGATTAGTAAAAATATTTTAATTTCAATTATTTAGTGTTATAATTCAAATATAATAGGTGGTAAGATGAAAACGAGTGATATTATTTTAAAAAAACAAAATAATGAAAAGTTAGAATATAAAGAAATAGAATATATGGTTAACTCATATGTAAAAGATAAAATTAGTGATAAAACTATGAGTGACTTTATATGGGCTATTTATAATAATGGACTTTCAATAGAAGAAACATATTATTTAACAGATGTTATGATTAAAAGTGGAGAAGTTATAGATTTATCTGAAATAAAAAAGCCTATTGTTGATAAACATTCAACTGGAGGTGTAGGTGATAAAATTACTTTAATAGTTTCTCCAATAGTTGCAGCTTCTGGTGTATGTGTTCCTAAAATGAGTGGAAGAGGTTTAGGACTTACTGGAGGAACAGTTGATAAATTAGAAAGCATTACTGGTTATAAATTAAATTTAACAAAAAAGCAATTCATAGAATCTTTAAAAACAGTAGGTTGTGCAGTTATTAGTCAAAGTGAAAAAATTGCTGTAGCTGATAAAAAAATATATGCTCTTAGAAATGAAATAGGAGCAGTAGATTCAATTCCTTTAATAGCAAGTTCTATTATGTCTAAAAAGATTGCTAGTGGAAGTGATGTAATAATAATAGATTTAAAAGTAGGACAAGGTGCTTTTATGAAAAATATAAAAGATGCTACATCACTTGCTAAAACAATGGTTAAAATAGGAAAATATTACAATAAAAAAGTTATTTGTACTTTAAGTGATATGAATATTCCTCTTGGAAGTAATATAGGAAATGCTCTTGAAGTAAAAGAAGCAATAGATTTTTTTGACAATAAATATGATAAAAGACTATATGAACTTTCAGTTTATATTTCAAGTTTAATGATAAGCTCTGCTAAAAAGATATCAATGTCAAATGCAAAAAATTTAGTAATAAATTTAATAGAAAGTGGACATGCTAAAAATAAATTTTATGAATGGATTAAAAATCAAGGTGGAAATATTAAAAACTTAAAAGATAAAGCAAAAAAATATATAGTTATTAGTGAAAAAAGTGGATATATAAATAAAATAGATTCATTAAAATTATCTGAATTAGTTTTTAATCTAGGATCAGGAAGAGTTAAAAAAACAGATAAAATTGATTATGCTTGTGGAGTTGTTTTAAATAAAAAAATAGGTCAAAAAGTATTAAAAGGTGAAATTCTAGGAGTAATCTATTATAATAAAAAAGTAGAAAATATGGATAAAGAATTCATAGATGCATTTACTATAGAAAAGAAAAAGAAAAAAGTTAAAAAAATAATAATTAAAACTATAAAATAAATTAGAAAGTAAAATTTTTGCTTTCTTTTTTATATTAAAATTTATCCATCATTAGTTGATTTTTCTTGACTTTTCATATATATATATATAATTTTCTTAGTAAGATTAAAAAATATATATGGTGGACTTGATTATAATGACACTTTAAAAATGTATAAAAAAGGGAATATAAAAATGTACAAAAAAGACATTATATTATTTTTTACCCTTTTTGGGAGTACACCATATATATATAATTTTCTTAGTAGCATAGATGATAGGAGATGTATTATATATGAAAAATAAAAAGGGATTTACATTGGTAGAACTTTTAGCAGTTATTGCAATATTAGCAATACTAGTAATAATAGCAATACCAAATGTATTAAATTTATATAGAAATTCAAGAAGAAATGTATTTAAAAGTGACGTACAAAGTATAATAAAGGCAACAGAACAAGCATATGTAATGAATTCAATGAATAATGGAAATAGAACATGTTTTGATAGTGTATCAAGTCCATTAGATATAGATGCAAAAGAGAATTTAATATATGTAGTAAAACTATCAAATAAAGGCAAAATAATAAGTATACAAATAGCAGATAATAATTATCAAATACTAGTAGATGATAATAACGGAATAGAAAAAGATGAAATAGGTAAATTATATGAAATAGAAAACAGAGAAAATAAATTAATAGTAGAAGGATGCAGTGGAAGTGCAATAGTACATGGAGAAGAAAAGAATAAACCAAAATATACAGAAGAAATATTACATGGAACAGATCCAGTATTAGGAAGTAGCATGATACCAGTAAAAATAAAAGATAATGGAGAAGTAACATATGCAGATGTATATAATAGTACTAATAAATGGTATAGTTATAATGATAAACAATGGGCAAACTCAGTAATATTAGTAGATAACCCAAGTAAAAAATATAAAGTGGGAGATACAATATCAGAATCAGACATACGAGCATATTTTGTATGGATACCAAAATATAAATATAAATTATTTAATATGGGAGATTATACAGCATTAGAAACAACACAACCAACAATTCAAGTACAAGAAATAGACATAGTATTTGGAACAGAAAATACAAAAGAGAATGATGGAGTAGAATGTGTAACACCAATGACTAGTGGAGGAAGTGGAAGTTGTGCTAAAGGAGAATACATGACCCATCCAGCATTCTTAAGTATACCTTCAAATGGATTTTGGGTAGGAAAATTTGAAACAGGATATAATCAAAATAGTGATGTAACATTACCAATAACATCTACATCTGCATGGTCAACAGCAAAAGCAGAAATTAATGAAGTAAAACCAAATAATATAATAATAAAACCCAATGTATACTCATGGAGAAATTCAACAATATACAACTTCTTTATGAGTGCATATAATTTCAATAGAAATTTAGATAGCCATATGATGAAGAATACAGAATGGGGAGCAGTAGCTTATCTTTCACATTCAAAATATGGAATAAAGAATGAAGTAAGAATAAACAATAATAGTAATAATTTAACAGGATATGCAGCCAGTGAAAAAGATGGAGCAAGTAGTACAGATTCAACAAAAACATTATTATGGAATACAACAACAGGAAAATTAGCAAGTACAACAGGAAATATAAGTGGAATTTATGATATGAGTGGTGTTGCATATGAAAACATGGCATCATACTTAGATGGAAATGTAGGAAGTAGTGAAATGGACACAATAGTAAAAAATTCAACATATTCAAAATATATAGATAAATACTCATCATCTAGTACAGTAACATCATATAAATATAGAATACTTGGAGATGCAACAGGAGAGTTAGGACCATTTTGGAATAATAATGGTAGTTATAATCAAAGTACATGGTTTGCTGATTTTTCGGCCTTTGTTGACTCATATAATCCATGGTTCGCTCGTGGAGGTCATAAAGGTGACACGACTCTAGCTGGTCAATTCAACTTCCATAGGTCCACTGGTAGAGCTTACAACTATGGTGGTGTCCGTCTTATCTTAACCCCAACAAATTAAAATAAGTTCACAAAAGTGAATTTATTTTTTTGATTAGTAAATAATATTAATATGAAAAAAATATTAATATTAATATGTTGTTTATTTATATATAAAGTTTATGCTATTGAAGATATAAGAATTGATGGATTTAATATTATTCCTAATTTTAATAGTGAAATTAAAGTATATAATTATTTTACAAATAAAGATAGTGTAAATATAAAAGTAACACCATCTAAAGATGAAATAATACTTGGAGATAGAACAGTAAATTTAGAAAATGATCAAACTAGAGTAATTATTAATTCTAATTTATTTGGTGATTATGAAATTAATATTTTTAAAAATTACAATAAAGACAATAAAAAGTATCCTTATATAACAAATTTAACTATTGAAAATTATGATATTAATTTTAATCCTGAGGTATTAGAGTATGAAATAACTATAAATGATGAAGATAAATTAAATATAGATTATGAACTTGAAAATGATGATGCTTATGTAGTAATTAGTGGAAATGGAAACTTTAATAAATCAGATAACTTAATAACAATAAAAGTAAACAATGAACTTGAATATAAAATACATGCTTATAAAACAATAACAGTATCTAAAGAAATAAAACAAGATGTAGTAAAAGAAATGAGTAAAACTAAAAAAGAAATAACATCATTAATAATTATTGTTATTTCTTGTGCTTTAGTGTTTGGATTTTACTATGTACTATTTATTGATAAAACTATTTTTTATATTTAACTACATATTCTTCATAAGTAATATTTTCTTGATAAATTTTTGTAGATATATCAACACCTAAATATCTATAGTGCCATGGTTCATAACCATATCCAGTAATATATTCTTTATTTTTTGGATATCTTAAAATAAATCCATATTTATAAGCATTATCTTTTAACCATTTTGCTTCTTTTGTATTTTCAAAACTATCACTTACAGAATTTAAATCAACTGCTAAACCTAATTGATGTTCAGAGTGTCCACTCTTAGCAGAATACAATAAAGCATGATTAACACCATTTTTTTTAACTGAATTATTGAAAAGAGATTCTTGAGTCTTTTTAGTTCTATAAGCAGATACTACAAACAATTTAATATTATCATTTTTAGCAGCATTTATCATTTGAACAAGCGCATCATAAGCAACTTTTCTTAATTGTTTATTACCACCATTACTATAACTTTTATCTATTGTTACTAAATCATCAAAATTTACATCATCTGGAAGTTTATTATATTTATTAACAAGAGTAGTTACATCCTTATAATCAGTTATTTCATTAATATCTGTATAAAAATCTTTATCTAAACCAATTTCAACATTCATAACAACTTCATCACTAGTATAATTTTGATTTTTTTGATAATAATTTTCATATCTTTCAATATTATTTAAATTAAAATATGGACTAGATAAAAATTTAGATAAATTATCATATTTTTTTTCTAATAATTTAGTTCTAACATCTTCATCTTTAATTTTACTTTCAATTAATTTAATTTCATCAATAGTATAATTTAAATCTAATAAATTTTCTTGATAAATATATTCATTCTTATTATTAACAATGTTATTAACACTATTATTAATATTATTATCAATTTTTACTTCATCTTCTTTATTAGTAAAAATTACATATAAAAATGATGATATTATTAAAATACTAACTATTATAATAATATTTTTTTTCAACACTACCACATCCCTCTTAAAAATATATTAAATGAAATTCAAATTATTTATTATTTCTAATTTAATTATAAAACAAAATAAAATTAATTTCCTTAAATAAAATAAAAAAACGTTAAATACTTAACATTTTTTTAAATTTGTTTACAGTTTTAACTTTATTTTTTAAAAATAAATATATTAACAATACTAAAATATCACCACTTATTAAATCTATGAAAACATGTTGTTTAATAAATAAAGTTGATAACATTATTAATATAGATATAATAACAATACTAATTTTATATTTCTTATTTAAATTTTTATTTTCTAAACTATAAAGTAACCACATCATACAAACAGCACAATGAATAGATGGAAAACAATTTAAAGCAGGTGTATCTATTTTATATGCAATGTTAACAAATACATTTATAATATTAGTATTTTGTATAATTGGTCTTACTACAATAGTTGGATAAATTATAAAAATTATATTACAAATAATAATAGTTAACAAAAAACATAAAATATACTTAGTAAAAACATTTTTATCAGTTTTATAAAATAAATATGGAATTAAAAATAATAAAATATACCAACTAGCATATGGAATAATAAATATATTTATAAAAGGTATTTTTTCATCAATAACATTTCCTAATAAATGTGGATTTGTTTGTAATGTTTTACTTAATAAATATAATAATGTTTGAAATAAAATTAATATAATTAAAATTATTATTGGTTTTTTATCTATTTTTTTCATAACTAAATTATATAATATTTTTTGTATAATTTAAACATACTAGAAAAAATTGAGAATTTATAATATAATTAATGCGAGGTGAAAACTATGGCAAAAACAACAGTATGTTTAGTAGGAAGACCAAATACAGGTAAATCAACATTATTTAATAGAATTGTTGGTAAAAAAATATCTATTATAGAAGATAGTCCTGGTATTACAAGAGATAGAATTTATAGTCAAGCATCATATAATGATATTCCTTTTTATTTAATAGATACTGGTGGAATAGATCTTAGTGATGGAGACTTTAATGAAGAAATTCGTATGCAAGTACAAATTGGTATTGAAGAAGCTGATACTATTGTTTTTGTTGTAGATGCAAAAGAAGGTATAACAAATAGTGATTTACAAATAAGAGATATGCTTAAAAAACAAAATAAAAAAGTAATAGTTGCAATTAACAAAATAGATAATAAATTATCAGAAAATAATATGTATGATTTTTATTCATTAGGATTTGACTCTTATGTAAGTATTTCTGCAGAACATGGAACAGGTGTTAATGAATTATTAAAATTAATTACAGATGGATATGATGCGTCTTTCGAAGAAGAAGATAACAATATTAAAATATCTGTAATAGGAAGGCCAAATGTAGGAAAAAGTAGTTTAGTAAATGCTTTATTAAATGAAGATAGAGTAATAGTTAGTAATATCGCAGGAACTACAAGAGATGCGATTGATACAAAATTTACATATAATAAAGAAGAATATACATTAATAGATACAGCAGGACTTAGAAAAAAAGGTAGGATATTTGAATCAGTTGAAAAATATAGTCTACTTAGAAGTATGAAAGCAATTGATAGAAGTGATGTATGTTTACTTGTATTAAATGCTGAAGAAGGAATAGTAGAACATGATAAACATATCGCAGGTTATGCTCTTGAAGCAGGAAAACCAATAGTAATAGTTGTTAATAAATGGGATACTATTGAAAACAAAGATGAGAGTATGAAAGAATGGGTAAAAAACATAAGACATAATTTTCAATTTATGGATTATGCTAAAATAGTATTTTTAAGTGCAAAAGATAGAAAAAGAATACATACATTAATGCCTGAAGTATTAACTTCTTATAATAATTCTATAAAAGAAGTTAAAACTAGTATTATAAATGATATTATAAGAAATGCTTTTATAGAAACACCACCTGCATCATTTAAAGGTAAAAAATTAAAAGTATATTTTGCTCATCAATCAGGAATAAAACCACCTAAATTTGATATAGAAGTTAATTCAAAAGGATTAGTACACTTTTCATATTATAGATACTTAGAAAATAAAATACGTGAAAATATTGATTTAAGTGGAACACCAATAATAATTCAATTTAAGAATAAAGGGGAAAAAGAATTATAATGAAAAACGAAAAATATTTGATTTTATTTATATTATTATTAACAGCAACTATTATATCTACATCATATGCTTATTTTTCTCCTGAAATAGTAAAAGAAAATGTAACAGATACTAAAATAAATAGTGGTAATGTTAATGTAATAATTAGTGATGAAAAAATAAATACTGATTCTATTGAACCAATATATGATAGTAATTATGAAACAGATGCATTTTCAAAAGAATTTAATATTAAATCAATTAGTTCACTTAACACATGTAATAAAATAGTTTTAAATATAAGTAATATATCAGACTCATTAAAAAGTGAATATTTAAAATATAAATTAGTAAGTGAAGAAGATATAATAGAAGGTAACTTTAAAGATGTAAATGATAAACTTATATTATTAGATAAAATATTTTTAAATAGTAATGAAAGTAAAAAATATAAATTATATATTTGGATAAGTTATCAAGACAATATTAATCAAATAGATATGTTAGGCACTACTTTAAATGCTAAATTAAGTGTAGAAGCATTAGATGCAAAAGATAAAACTAATTGTGAATAATTTTTACATAAAATTATATAATTTATAGATTGAAAATAAAAAATAACTTTAATTTGATATAAAATTAAAAATTTTTTGTTGACATATCAATTTAATAATGATAAAATCAAATAAGTTTGTGGGTTTTCCTTAGAGAAAACCTTATAAAATAGGAATTATGATACACCTGGAAATGTGTATTAGAGAAAGGAGAAATATATGGCTACAATTAATCAATTAGTTAGAAATGGTAGAGGAAAGAAAACTAAGAAAAGTAAAAGTCCAGTATTAAATATTGGATACAATTCAAAAGATAAAAAGAGAACTAATAATAGTTCACCACAAAAACGTGGAGTATGTACTCGTGTTTCAACTAAAACTCCTAAAAAACCAAACTCAGCTTTAAGAAAAATAGCAAGAGTTAGATTAAGTAACGGACTTGAAGTTACTTGTTATATTGGGGGAGAAGGACATAACTTACAAGAACATAGTGTAGTTTTAATTCGTGGTGGTCGTGTTAAAGACTTAATCGGTGTTCGTTATCATATTGTTCGTGGTACTTTAGATACTGCTGGTATTGATAAGAGAAGACAAGGTAGAAGTAAATACGGAACTAAGAAACCAAAAAACTAGTAAATAAATAAAACTTATAGAAAGGAGAATAAAACATGCGTAAAAGACAAGCAATTAAAAGAGATGTTTTAGCAGATCCTATATATAATTCTAAAATGATAACTAAATTAATAAATGGAATTATGTTAGATGGTAAAAAAGGAACTGCACAAAGAATATTATATACTGCTCTTGACATGGTAAAAGAAAAAACTGGTAAAGATCCAATTGAAGTATTAAATCAAGCATTTGAAAATATTAAACCAGCTTTAGAAATTAAGAGTAGAAGAATTGGTGGAAGTAATTATTCTGTACCAATGGAAGTAAGAGAAGATAGAGCAAATGCTTTAACTTTAAGATGGTTAATACAATATGCTAAAAATAGACCTGGAAAAGGTATGGCAGAGAAATTAGCTGCTGAAATCATTGATGCATCAAATGGCACAGGTGGAGCAGTTAAGAAACGTGAAGATACACACAAAATGGCAGAGGCTAATAAGGCTTATGCTCATTACAGATGGTAAGAAGGGAGAAATAAAATGGCACGTGATGTCTCAATAGATAAAACTCGTAACATAGGAATCATGGCTCATATTGATGCTGGTAAAACAACTACAACTGAGAGAATTCTATTCCTAGGTGGAAACATTCATAAAATTGGTGAAACTCACGATGGAGAATCACAAATGGACTGGATGGATCAAGAAAAAGAAAGAGGTATAACTATTACTAGTGCTGCAACAACTGTTCACTGGAAAGGTTATAGACTTAATATTATAGATACTCCGGGACACGTAGACTTTACTATTGAAGTTGCTCGTAGTTTAAGAGTATTAGATGGTGCTATTGCACTTATAGACGCACAAGCAGGTGTTGAAACTCAAACTGAACAAGTTTGGAGACAAGCAAATGATTATAAAGTTCCAAGAATGATTTGTGCTAATAAAATGGAAAA
>CANRCA010000047.1 GCA_947628985.1 uncultured Bacilli bacterium
TTACTATACTTACTGTTACTTCTATTAATGTAAATCCTTTTTTATTCATATGTTTACCTCTATTATTATTTTTACCCCCTTATTATATCGTATATATATATATATCAAGAGGGTTTTGAGGTTTTTTCATATGAAAAAAGTTCAAATTAATGAACTAAATTATTTATTTTCTAACTCTTTCACTTTATTAATTATGTATTCTTTTGTTTCATCAAAACTCATATTAAGAGCAATAGAAATTTCATTATATAAATATTTTTCTGCTTGTTTAAAATATATACTATCTTTTTCACTTAATTTTTTATTATTTTTAAGTCTAGTATCATTTCTTAAATAACTTGTTTTAATAATTTTAATTAAATCTTCATGAGTTGCATTTATTAATAATTCTTTATATGTTCTTTCAATATTTTTATCATCAATATTATCAAGTGGTTCAATATTAGGAATATTATTTATTAAATCAAGTGCTTCTTTTTTATTCATAATATTTTTTAAAAAACACTCGTTATCAACAGGTAATTCAATTGTTAATGAATTATCGTCTATTGGAACTAATATATAATAATCTACTCCATTATTCTTTCTTATTTCTTTAATTCTACAAACATTTTTCTTATAAATAACATAATCATTTTCTTTATACATTTTATCCTCCTAAAATAAAATGCATAAGTCTTATAATTGGACTTATGCATAAATGCTGCTCATTATAATAAATGACTCATTTAACACTTATATTTTAGCATAATTTAAAATTTTTCGTAAGAAAAAAATTATTCATTTTTAAAAATTACTTTTATATTTTGATTATTTAAATCAGGTAAATTATCTATATGACCTATTTTAGTATAAGTATAACTTGTATTAAATGTTTTATAAAATATTACTATACAATTATCCCCGTATAGCATAACATCTCCTTTATTTATTTTATCTACTAACTTAGGATTATTTGGTAAAGATTTATCCAAATAATAATATTTTTCATTTCCATTTAATTCATTCATTTCAATTTCTAATGGTAATAATTCTAACATTTTATTAACAGTAGAATTATTTTCTAAATTAACAATATATTCTTGATTATCAATAATTATTTTCATATTTTTATTTTCTTCCTTATTTATTTCTTTATTACAACCTATTAAAATAAAGCATAAAATTAATATTAATATTTTTTTCATATAAATATTTTATCATAATTTAATACAAATAAAAATAATTGAATTAACAATTACTTTTATTTAATATTTCCAAATTTATTAAATGGAAATAATCTAAATTTAACTCTTCCTATAAAATCTTTTT
Source organism: uncultured Bacilli bacterium (assembly GCA_947628985.1). Lineage (GTDB taxonomy): Bacteria > Bacillota_I > Bacilli_A > RF39 > UBA660 > CAG-1000. The sequence goes on from CANRCA010000047.1 coordinate 1,312, forward strand.
TAACAAAATTACCAACCATTCTACTATCTTTAGATACAGGTCTATTATCTCCTAAAACAAAATATTCATTATCTTTAGTTGTTGTTTTAAAGTCTTCTGTATCTTGAAATGTAAAATCAGTTTCTGTAAGTTTACCATTTATATATAGTTTATTATTTTTATATTCTATTGTTTCATTAGGAAGACCAATTACTCTTTTAATTATTCTATCTTGAGTTTTATCATTTTTTAAAACTACTATATCAAATCTTTTAATATCACTAAACTTATATATAAACTTATTTATAAATACAACTTGTCCATCTGCAAGTGTAGTATCCATACTAGCCCCATTAACTATCGCAGGAGTTACAACAAAAGAACGTATTAATACAATAGCTAATATAATATAAACATAATCTTTAATTGAATTCCAAAATTTTTTCATTTTTATTCTCCTTTTCTTAGTAAAAAAATTAGGAGTTAACCTAATTTCTTTCTTTTAATTTGAATGTACTTGTTAAATCTTTTAAGAAGTTAAGTTTTGCTCTTCTTGCTTTTCCTTTTTTAACAACTGTTATTTTATCAATTAATGGGCTGTTTACAGGAAAAACTCTATTAATTCCAACACTTCCACTTTTCTTTCTAACAGTAAATGTTTCAGATACGCTTCCACCTTTACGAGCAGTTACAATTCCTTCAAATGCTTGAATTCTTTCTCTTTTACCTTCTTTGATTTTTACATCAACTCTAACTGTATCTCCTACTTGAAATTCAGGTACATTAGGATTGATTTGTTTCTTATTGATCTTATCAATCAAATTCATACTATATATCCTCCTTTTGCTTTATCTAAATCATACATCAAATGCATCGGATTTAAGCAATATGATAATATCATAAAATAATGTATTTATCAAGTATTTTTGCTATTTTAATTGATAAAAAATAGATTTTTTGATAATATATCTAGAGAGGAAAAAATGAAAGAGTTATTTAGATTTAATTATAATGATTATGTTTATAAATTATTACTTAAAAATAATAAACTAATATATTTAAAAGAAAAAGATAATAAAATATTTTATGATTTTAATGAAGGAGAGTTTAATATATTTAATCAATTATTAGTAAGATTAATGCCTTCTAATAAATTAATTACATTAAGTAATATTAAATATAACAATAAAGTTTATGTTCATAAATATGATAAAATTAATAATTTACATTTAATTTATAATAAAAATAATTTTGATTTAAATGATTTATCTTATTTGAATTATAAATATAATAATCAATTAGGATATGTTAATATTACTAATCATAATGAAAATAAAAATAATAATTTTATTAAAAGATTTGTACCTGTTATAAAAGGTTCTGCTCTTATTATTTTAGTAACTGAAATAACTACATTATATCTTGCTTTAATGCCTTATATAAATCCAAGAAAAGAAAATGTAGTAATGCACGCTATTAATGATTTAACTTATTCACAAAGAATTGATTCAATTAATAAAAATATAATTATAGATGAAATAAATAATAATGGAAATTTAACTGAAGATGAAAAGAATTATTTTACATCTTTTAGTAATTTTTTTGAAAATGATTCTAAATATTTTGATGCTACTGACTTATATAATAATTTAAGAAAATTTAAAATTGAATATATAAATGAAATAGATGAAGAATGTAGTGGTAGATGGGATTATATAAATAAAAAAATTATTATGTATGATTCAACTAATTTTAATAATTGTGATAAATCAACTTTAAGACATGAATTTTTTCATATGTTTAGTGATACTAAATATTTATATGATTCATTTGGTGAATATTATTATGAAAGTAATAATGCTATTATAAATAATGAATATGCTGGATATAATCCTAATGATAAAGAATATGATACAGGATATTTTGTATTAAATAATTATACTTATTTTATAAATGAACTTATTTCTAATAATAATGAAATATTAAATTTATATCATTCTAGTCCTAAAATTAAGTTAATTGTAGATGAACTTATTAAAATAATACCTGATGAAGATAAAGCATATAATTTACTTAATTTATTATATGAATATTTTGATGCTTATATAGATTATGTTGAAAAGTTTAATTCAAATGAAAATTATCAAAAAGAAATGAATAATTTTTTTGAAATTAAAACTGAAATAGAAAATAATTTACAAGAATATTATGAAGCAAAATATAATGAAGATGTTAAAAATAATCAATATATGTATTATCTTTTAAATCAAGATTCATTTATACAAGATTTAATTATTAATAATGATATTATTCTTCCAAGAGAATATTTTGGATTTATAAAAGAATATAAAAATTGTTATATTAATAAAGAAGATGATTATAAAATTAGTTTTAAACTAAATAAAACTATTAATAATGAAGAAATATATTTTACTATACCTGAAAATCATAAAGGTTTATATAATTATTTCTTATCTAAAAAAGTTAATTTAATAAATCAAAAATATGATAATGATCATTTACTTGAATTTAGTGAATTATTATATAATTTATTTGATAATGAAACTATTAATAAATATATTGAAACATCTGATATAAATGTATTAATAAATAAATTAGCATCATTGAATTCTGATAAAGAAATGGCTATATATTTATTAGATACATATGAAAACTATTATAATTTTTTAAATAGTAATATAGATATTGAAAATCAAAATAGTGAGTTAATTAATTATAACTTTACTCTTAAAAATAATTTTAGAATTTATAATGAATTATTACATAATAAGAAATAAAAAATTTTATAACTTTTTATTTCTTTTTTCTATCATATTTTCTATATGTATTCTTTGAACTACTGCAAAAGAACAAATAACTGTTATACAAAAACTACCACCATAACTTAAGAATGGAAGTGGTACACCAGTTAATGGAATTATTCCAAGTACACCACCTAAATTAACAAAAATATGTAACATAAAATATATACCTATTCCATAGCATATAATTGAATTTTGTAATTTTTCTGTATTTTTTGCAACTTTAAATACTAAATATATTAAAGCCATATATCCAATTATTATAATTATTCCAGCAAGTGCTCCAAATTCTTCTATAATTATTGGAAATATAAAATCTGTATGACTTGCGGGTAAATATAAATATTTTTGTACTGATTCACCTATTCCACTTCCAAATATTCCACCATTATCAATAGCTATATATCCATTACATACTTGATATCCTGATGTTTCTTCATATCTATCACATGGATCTTTATAAATAAATCTATTTAATCTATAATCACTTGTTAATATACTTTCTGGAATAATTAAATATGAGAATTTTAATATTAATACTGCTCCAATTAAACAAGTACATGCAATTACTTTTAATTTATTAAACATTTTATCTTTAGTAGGAACACACATGAATACAAGAGCATATAAAGCAGCCATTATCGCAGCACTACCAAAGTCTCCTCCTAAAAATATTAATCCTGCTGATATTACACATAAAACTAATGGAACTAAAAATGAAAATTTAATATGTCTATTACTATTAGCCCAACTTCCATAAAATGCTCCCATATACATAATTAAAAATACTTTTAAAAATTCTGCTGGTTGAAATCTTCCACCAAATAATGATAGTGTAACTTCATTTACATCATTACTAAAAAGTGAATTTTTTAAATATACTATAAATAAAGCACCCATAAATATAAGTGACAACATTAAAGAAGTTCCTTTATATAATTTAGTTGGATATTTTATTATAAAAATAGATGCTATAAAAGCAATTGCTATAAATATTAATTGTCTTTCAAAAAAATAGTAAGGTGTATCATTTCCATATGTTAAAACAGATGAAATACTAGATGCATCCAATATTAAAAAAGCACCAACTATTGCAAATATTACTGTTAAAATTAAAATTGGTTTATTTAAATATTTTAATGTTCTAATTTTTTTGCTTTTACTATTCTTCATACTATATAAATTATATAAAAAATTATTTAAAATGTAAATTACATAGTAGTTTGTAGTGTCAATAAAAATTATATTCCATAAAATAATATAGATAAATCATAAGGAGGTATATATTATGTATTATTATGGATATAATGGTGGATATGCTGGTGGAAATAGTATGTACTATAATACTTATCCAGGATACAATAATGGTGGATATGGATATGGTGCTGCATTTGTATTAGTATTATTTATCTTATTAGTTATCATATTTGGAGTTGGTTTCGTAGGAAACAATAACGGATGGGGTAACAATGGAAATAACGGATGTTGCTGCAATAATAATTAATAATAAATATAAAAAGAATTGTTTCTTGTGATTAACAATTCTTTTTTATTTAATTATTTATTTAATCTTTTAAATCTTTTAAATTCAACACTATCTTCTAAATCTGTATCTTCTAATTCTTCAAGTAAACTTTTTTGTTTTCTTGAAAGACTTGTTGGAATAATTAATTTAAGTACACAATAGAAGTCTCCTTTTTTCCATGAATCTCTATTGTTTATACCTTTAGATTTTATTCTTAATATATCTCCTGGTTGACTTCCTTCTTTTATTCTAAGTTCAACTTCTCCATCCATTGTGTTAACTGTTTTTTTACAACCTAAACATAAGTCAGTAATTGTAACAGGTAAATCTACATAAATATCGTTTCCTTCTCTTTTATATAATTCATGTGGTGTAATTCTAACTTCAATATATAAGTCTCCATTAGGTCCACCATTTATACCAGACCCACCTTTCCCACTAATTCTTAATTGTTCTCCATTATCTATACCTGCCGGTATATCTATTGTAATAGTTTTATTAACTCTTATTTTACCATTACCTTTACATGTATTACATCTTGTTTTATATGTTCTTCCTTTTCCATTACATTCAGGACAAGTTGTTCTAGTTTGAATAGTACCTAATATAGTATTTGTTTGTCTAATAACATATCCACTTCCACCACATTCACTACATTTAGTTTCATTAGTTCCACCATGTCCATTACAATCTTCACAAGTTTCATAGTAATCTAAATCTATATCTTTTTTACATCCATAAACAGCATCCATAAAATCTATTTTAATAGCATATAGTGTATCACTACCTTTTCTTGCTCTTGAAGAATTACGAGTACTTCCACCAAATCCTCCAAATGAACCAAATCCACCAGAGAATAAATCATCAAAAATATCACCAAAATCAAAGTTTCCAAATGGATTTTCACCACTATATCCACCTTGAGATGCAGAGCCATAAGGATTATCAAATGCTGCATGACCATACTTATCATATTTAGCACGATTATCTTTATCACTTAAGCAAGCATATGCTTCTTGTGCTTCTTTAAATTTTTCTGGAGCATCTGGACTTTTATTTATATCTGGATGAAATTCTTTTGCTTTTTTTCTAAATGCACTTTTTATTTCATCTTCAGTTGCATCTTTAGATACACCTAAAACTTCATAGTAATCTCTTTTTGCCACTTTTATTCACCACTTTCTAAACTTTCAAGTAATTTTAATTTTTCATTAAATATATCAAATGCTTTATTTAAAACTTTTTCATCTGTTATATCAATACCTAATTTTTTAAGTAAATCAAGTGGATAATCACTACCACCACTACTTAAAAACTCAATATATTTATCTTTAAAATTATCATTATCATTTAATAATTTATCAGCAATTATTAATGCACTTATAAATCCAGTTGCATATTTATAAACATAAAATGAAGTATAAAAATGAGGTATTCTTGCCCATTCATATTTGATATCTTCATCAACTACTACTGCAGGACTAAAATGATTTTTATTTAATTTTAAATATGTATCACATAATAATTCCATTGTTATAGGTTCATTATTTTCATATTTTTCATGAATTATTTTTTCAAATTCACAAAACATAACTTGTCTATAAACAGTTGCTTTAAATTTATCTAAAAATTCTACTAAATAATATATTTTTTCATTTTTATCATTAGTATTATTATATAAATATTCACTTAATAATATTTCATTTACAGTTGATGCTATTTCTGCTAAAAATATTGGATATCCTGCATAAATATATTCTTGATTATTATCACTTAAATAACTATGCATAGCATGACCCATTTCATGAGCAAGTGTACTTACAGAATCAATATTATTTTCATAATTTAAAGATACAAATGGAAGTACTTTATAACATCCTGTTTGATAAGCACCACTTCTTTTTTTATTTTTAGGATATACATCTACACAGTTATGTTCTAAAAGATAATTAAATTTATCTAAATAATCTTTTCCTAATGGTTTTAATGCTTCATTTACTATTTTAATACATTCTTCATAATTAACTTTCTTTTCAGGAATATTAGATGTATTTACATATAAATCATACATATGTAATTTAGTTTTTAATACTCTACTTTTATATTTATAAAATTCTTTTAAATATTTAAGATTATTATTAGTTATTTTAATTAAATTTTCATATAAAGATACAGGTACTTTATCATCATATAATGCCATATCTAAAATACTATCAAATTTTCTAGTTTTGCTAATAAAAGCATTAGATTTTACTTGTCCTATATATAATGAACTAATTGTATTAATATGTTCTTTATAATATTTATATTCTTTTTTAAAAGCATACTTTCTAACATTTTTATCTTTAGATGATAAAAATAAAGAATAATTTGATGTTGTAAGATCTACTTTTTTACCATTTTCATCTTTAACTTTATCAAATTTTATATCAGTATTATCTAGTTCTTCATAAGTAGATTCTGGTATATTTAGTATTTCAGATACATCACTTAATATTTTTTCTTCTTCTCTACTTAAAACATGATCTTTATATCTAAATGTTTTTTCTAACATGAATTTATATTTTTCTAAATTTTTATTTTCTTCAATATATTTTAATATTAAATTATAATCAGAAGATAATAATTCTGGAGTTATAAAACTTCTTAAACTATTAGCTTTATTACATAAAAATAAAATTTCTTCTTTATATTTTATAAATTTTATATCACTCATATTTATGTAATAACCTAAAAATGAATATATGTATAATCTTTCAATTAAATAATCAATTTTACTATCTAATTCTAATAAATCATAAAGAGTTTTATTATTATCTAATATTTTTCCTTTATATAAAACTATTTCATCAAGTAATTTATTTACTTCATTAATTGTATTTTTGTATTCTGTTTCATCTTTAAATATTTTAGTTAAGTCCCAACTATATTTATCCATTATTATCTCCTTTTATATTATAGTGGGGCTTATTTTAAAAGCCCCACATTTTTTATAATTATTTTTCTTCAAAATCAGCATCTTTTACTTTGCTTTTTTTGTCTTCTTTTTCTTCGCTTTCTTCACTTTCTGCACTATTATTTTCTTGTGCTTTTTGTGCTTCAGCTGCTTGTTCTTGATATATTCTACTTGATAATTCCATTACTTTTTGTGATAATTCTTCACTCTTCTTCTTAATGTCATCGATATCATCTTTTTCTAAAGCATCTTTAGTTTCTTTTACTAAGTCTTCTATTTCTTCTTTTTCTTTATCTTTTACTTTATCACCAAAGTCTTTTAATGTTTTTTCAGTAGCAAATACCATTTGTTCAGCATCATTTCTAATTTCTGCTTCTTCTTTACGCTTATTATCTGCTTCTTTATTTGCTTCTGCTTCTTTCATCATTCTATCAATTTCTTCATCAGTTAAATTTGTTGATGCAGTAATTGTAATAGCTTGTTCTTTATTAGTTCCTAAATCTTTTGCTTTAACATTAACAATACCATTAGCATCTATATCAAATGATACTTCAATTTGAGGTACTCCTCTTGGAGCTGGTGGTATGTTAGTAAGTTGGAAGTGTCCTAATGTTTTATTATCTGCAGCCATTGGTCTTTCACCTTGTAAAATGTGAATGTCAACAGCAGGTTGATTATCAGCAGCAGTACTAAATACTTGTGATTTAGTTGTTGGTATTGTTGTATTTCTTGGAAT
>CANRCA010000048.1 GCA_947628985.1 uncultured Bacilli bacterium
ATACGAGAACCGTACGTACAGTGGTGTGAGAGGGACGAAATAATTTTAATTAAATTATTTCTCTCTACTCGATTTTATGTTGAATTTAAATAAAAATATGTTTATAATAAACAATTATATTAAATGTTTATAAATCTTAAAAATAATAGTAAAATTAATATGAAGGGATTTTAGTTATGAAGAAGGATAAGAAATTTTTAGATGAATTAGATAAAGCATTAAAAGGTGTTTCTAAAAAAAATAAAGAAAGAATATTACTTAAATATGAAAATATAATTAAAGAAGAAAAATCTAAAAATAAAAAGATTACTGTTATTATAAAAGAATTAGGTAATGTAAATGATATAGCAAAATTAGAAAAAGAAGAGTTAAAAAAGAATAGTAAATCTAATAATATTAAATCAAAAATGAAAGATCTAAAAAATAATTATCCTAAAAAAGTTAAAGATAATAAAAAAGAAGAAAAAGAACAAAATATAAAAGAACAAAAACATATAAAACAATTATCACTTGAATTAGATGATATTAAAGAAGAAGTAAATGAAAATATAGAAAAAACTGTAGTTAACAAAAGAAAAATTATTTTAAAAATTTTAAGTGTAATATTAATTTGTTTAATGTGTATTTTATTATTTTGGGTATCAATTTTATTTATATCAAGTTTATTTGCTTATTTAGATGGTGTTAAAATAATAGGAATTAATATTGGTTTATTTGGATTATGTTTACTTATATTATGGATTATAATTATGATAAATAATAGAGTATTTTTAAAGAAAAATAATGTTAAATTAAATATCATAGTTATAATTACATCTATAGTTATTATGGCATTTGGAGTATCTAGTGCAATATATAAAATATATAATTTAGAATTTGTAAGTAATGTAAATACTAAATATAAAATGACTACAAAAATAGAAACATATGATATGCCTAGTAATAAAAGTAAAAATCTTGTAGTTAACTTTAATACTAATTATGATACAGAATATCAAATAAATTATGATACTACTTTAAAAGATAAAATTAGAATAGAATTAAAATATTATGAATGTTATTATAATTATTATCAAGTTGTATCCAATAATTCAGTTTATATTTCTTTAAAATTAGATAATAGAGATAGATTAAGTGTATATATAGATGATTTAAAAGAAGGAAAAATATTTGATAATGATGAATTATCAAGATATGTAGTTACAATAAGTGTAAATCCAGAAGATATTGAAAGATTAACTGTTAACAATTAATAGTTAATCTTTTTGTAATTCTTCTACTTTTTTTTGAAGTTCTTTTAATGATTTAAGTAAAATATCTACTTCATTTTTATTATTTGGATATAATTGATTAATTATTTTTTTAATTTTATTTATATCATAAACAGGAGGATTATAAGCACATTTTACTTCTTTTGAATTTATATTAATTATATTACCAGTAGCTCTACTTTCAATAACAGTTTGACTAGCTGCATTTGTTAATATTGCTTGTCCTACTAATTCAAACCAGTTTCCAACTAAATTTTGTTCTGCTGCATTTAGATTATCAACTAAAATAAGAGCAATTATGAATCCTATTGTAGTTGAATATCTTGGATTTAAATTGAATATATCGTTGAAAATCTGATTCATATTAAATAATATGTTTTTTTAGCAAAAAAAGTAAGGTTTCATATATTAATAATAGCAAAGGTGTGATTATATGAATTTATGCGATTTAAAAATAAATGATAGCGCTATTATTAAGAATATAAATTTAAAAGGTATAAAAAAAAGAAGACTAAATGATTTAGGTTTTATAAACGGAGAAGAAGTTGAAAAAGTATTTACATCAATATTTAAAAATCCATGTTGCTACAAAATAAAAAATACTTTTATAGCATTAAGAAATGAAGATGCATGTAGTATTGAGGTAGAATATGAATAATATTTTATTATGTGGAAATCCAAATGTAGGTAAATCATCAATATTTAATGCATTAACTGGATCTAATGAACATACAGGTAATTGGACTGGTAAAACAGTAGAACTTGCTAAATCTAAAATAAAAGGAACAAAATATACTTTAATAGATTTACCTGGTATATATTCATTATCAAGTTTAAGTGATGAAGAAATAGTTGCTCGTGATACATTATTATTTAGTGAATATCAAAAAATAATTTATGTTATTGATAGTTCTAATTTAGAACGTAATTTAAATTTATTAATTCAAATTTTACAAATTAATCCTAATGTAATTATATGTTTAAATATGATAGATGAAATGGAAGATAAAGGTATTTGTATTGATGAAGAAATGTTAAGTGATATATTTGGAGTAGAAGTTATAAAATGTTCTACAAAAAATAATATAGGATTAGATAAACTTAAAAATAGTTTAGAAAGTGAATTAAAAAGTAATTTTAAATTTCTATATAGTTTAGATTTAGAAAATAAAATAAAAGATATATATGAATTAGTAGATGAAAAATTTCAAAATAAATTTATAGCATTAAGTTTACTTGAAAAAAATAATAGTATAGTAAAAACTATTAAAGATAAATTTAATATTGATATTGTAGATAAAAAAATAAGTAATTACTTAATGAATGTTAATGAAGAAGAAATAAGTAATGATATAGTAACTAAAATAAATAGTTTATCTAAAGAAATAAATGGTAGAGTATTTAAAAGAGAAAAAAATAAAAAGATAAGTTTTTTAGATAAATTATTTACAAATAAGATTACTTGTATATTATTAATGTTATTTATTATATTTGGTATATTTTTAATAACAATAGTTTTAGCAAATTATCCAAGTGATTTACTTAGTAATATTTTTGTTAAAATAGAAAATATTTTATATAATTTATGCTTAAATTATAATGTTCCTAAAATTAATTATGAACCATTATTATTTGGTGTTTATAGAGTAGTAACATTTATAATATCAGTTATGTTTCCACCACTTGTAATATTTTTCTTTCTATTTACTTATGCTGAAGAAACAGGTATTCTTCCTAGAATTGCATTTAATTTTGATAAAGTATGTAATATAGCAGGCTGTCATGGAAAACAAGCATTAACAGTATGTTCTGGTTTTGGTTGTAATGCTTGTGCTATTGTAGGATGTAGAATTATTGATAATAAAAGAGATAAATTACTTGCTATACTTACAAATTCTTTTATACCATGCAATGGTAGATTTCCAATGTTAATAGCAATAATATCTATGTTTTTTGTAAATAGTTCTAATAAATTATTAGTATCATTTTATTTAACATTATTTGTATTATTCGCAATATTAATTTCATTTTTAACATCTTATATATTATCAAAAACTATATTAAAAGGAAAAAATGGATTCTTTGTATTAGAACTTCCTGATTATAAAAAAGTTAAATTATCTAAAATTTTAAAAATTAGTTTTATATATAAATCATTGTCTATATTAAAAAAAGCAATATTAGTTTCTATTCCAGCAGGTATAGTAATATATATAATCAGTAATGTGTTTATAGGAGGTTCATCATTATATGTTATTTTATCAAATTTTCTAAATCCATTTGCTAAATTAATTGGTTTAGATGGAGTAATATTATTATCATTTATATTAGGACTTCCTGCTAATGAAATAGTATTACCTTTAATAATTATGGGATACTTAAATAGTAATAATGTTCCTATATTAAGTGATTATACTAGTATGAAAGGTTTATTAATTCAAAATGGTTGGACAATAACTACTGCAATTAGTACAATATTATTTTCTATAATGCATTATCCTTGTGCAACTACTCTTTCAACAATAAAAAGTGAAGTAGGTTATAAATGGATGATTTATTCATTTATAATACCTTTAATAACAGGAATTGTATTCTTATTTATATTAAATTTATTCATATAAAAATCATATAAAAAAATATATGATTTTTAAATTAAAAAAATTATTGATTATAAAACAAATGTTTGATATAGTTTAAATAGAAACATTTATTATGAGTGTCTTCTCCAATTTTTTTTCAACAAAAAAATGGAGTGATATAGTGAATAAACGTAATTATAATATTAAACTTCTTAGATATATCTGTATCATTTTATTTTTACTTATTATTTTAATACTTGCAATAAAAAAATAAGGACACTCTATACTGCAAGATAAAGTGTCTATCAAATCAATTTGAGAAGACATTCACTGCAATAAATGTTTCTCTTTTTTATTTTATTCAAGTATCACTTGACATATACATAATACCATAAAATTTACTATTTTTCAAGGAATGGTGATAATTTTTATTTTAAATCATTAATCATTTGTTTAATTGCTTCTATTTCATCTTGATTTTTTATTTCTGATAATATATATAGATTCTCATCTTTAGGATCTTTTTCATAAGTAGAAACATAAACTATACTATTTCCATTACTATCTTTTGAATAATCAGTATATCCAACATAATTTTTATTTTTTTTACTAGATGTAAATTGTATTATTATATCATATTCTACTCTTTTACCATCTTTCATTGTAATTAATTTTCTATCTTCCATATAAATCTCCTATCTTTTTGGTCTTAATTCTGGATCTCTTGAAAGTAAATTATCAAGAGTTTGTTCATTAACCAATTCTTCATAACTAATATTGCCATTATGTTCTTTTACATCATCATATGTGTATAAACTATCAATACTTTCTATATAAAAATTTTCTTCATGATCTTGACATATTTTTTCTCCAGTTTTTAAATCATAATAATCATAAATTAAATCTCTATAATGATATCCATATCTTTGTACAACTTCTTTTTCTGCAACAATAATTTTTGCTAATTTTCTAGTACAGAACCAAACATTATCAGTATTATATACAACATATACAGCATGAATAGAGTAATCAGTATCATTACAAACAACTTTATAATCATCTAAATGATCACGATATTCATAATATGGTCTGTCTCTTTCCTCCGCAAGTATGTAACCCACAACAGAACTTGTAATTACAACAAATGTTGAAAGTGCTGCAATTGACATTTATAAATAAAAAAAGATACCATAAAGTACCCATTAAAAATATTTTTAATTCATAATAAAACTCAGAATAAATCTGAGTTATTATCTTAATGGCGCCCAATGTAGGACTCGAACCTACGACCTAACGGTTAACAGCCGTGCGCTCTACCGACTGAGCTAATTGGGCACTTCATGAAATATTATATGATAACACTTATAATTTGTCAACAATATTGTAGACATTTTTTTAAAAAATTGATAAAATTATTTTAGTAAAGAGGGAATAATTATGGATAATGAAATGGAAATGTTAAATCTTTCTAATAATTCAATTATAAATATAGAAGATAACAAATCTAAAAAAGTAAGTATATTAGATACTTATGGAGAAAATTTAAGTAAAAAAGAATATATTACTAATCCCGCTATTGGAAGAGATTTTGAAATAGAACAAGCAATTGAAATATTATTAACACCTGAAAAAAGTGCTTTATTAGTTGGTAAAGCTGGTGTAGGTAAAACTGCTATTGTTGAAGGTATTGGTTATAGAATGCAAAAAGGTACTATACCAAATGCTCTTAAAAATTATGAATTGATTAAAATTAATATTTCTAGTTTATTAGGAGAAACTATAAGTGAAGGACAAACTGAAAATAGATTACAATTATTAGTAGATGAATTAAAAACTAAAAAAAATATTATATTATTTATAGATGAAGTTCACTTACTTGTAAATAGAAACACAGCTAATATGAGTATAGACTTTGCTAATATGTTAAAACCAGGACTTGATCGTGGTGATATTAAAATGATAGGTGCTACAACATATGAAGAATATGAAGCATATATTTTAAGAGATAGAGCTTTCTTAAGACGTTTCTTAAAAGTAGATGTAGCAGAACCTACAATGGAACAATGTGTTCAAATATTAATGGGAACATATCCAAAATATGAAAATAGAACAGGAATAAAACTAGGATATACTGATTTTATAAAAGAAAAAATATTTAAATTTGTAGTTGAAATGACAGATGAATATAAAAGAATATATGAAATAGGTAATAGATATCCGGATATTGCATTAACAATTGTAATGAGTGCATTTTCAATGGCATTATATGAAAATGCAACTGAAGTTAAAATAAAACATTTTTATAAAGCAATTAAAAGAACAAAAGTAGTTTATGAAGATACTAAAGTAAAAGAAATTGCTAGATTTAAAGAAGTATTTAAAGATTTAATAGCAGAAGAAAATGTAGATTTAAATGAAGGCTAAAATTTTTTAAAGATTTTAGTCTTTTTATATATTTTTAAAATTTAAGTAAAAAAGCATATAACAAAATTAATATTTCTTCTATAAGATAATTTATTAATATATTAAAAAATACCTTTTAAAATTAAATTATAGTTGTTTGAATTAAATTTTTAATTTTAATATACTCATGTAAAAGAAAGGAGATATATGCAAAAAGCAATTAAAATTAGAAATGTTAGTAAAACAATTAATGCAAAAAAGATATTAAATAATATTAGTTTTGATGTATATGAAGGAGAAATAGTTGGTTTAATTGGACCAAATGGTGCTGGTAAAAGTACTCTTATGAAAATTATGACAGGTCTTTATACTCTTGATGAAGGGGAAATATATTATTATGAATATAATCTTAAAAAAGATTTTGAAAAAGCTATATCAATAGTTGGAACTCTAATTGAAACACCAGACTTATATAAAACATTATCTGGTAAAAATAATTTAAAATTATTTAAATCTATGTTTAAAGGAATAGATGAAAATAAAATAAAAGATATTGTTAATATTGTAGAATTAGAAAAATATTTAGGTAAAAAAGTTAAAACATATTCACTTGGTATGAAAGAAAGATTAGGTATTGCAAGTGCCTTAATAAATAAACCTAAAATATTAATATTAGATGAACCTACAAATGGACTTGATCCAATTGGAATAAAAAATATATTTGATATTTTAAAAAGTATGAAAGATACAACTATAATAATATCTTCTCATATGTTAAATGAAATACAAGGTATATGTAATAAAATAGTTTTCATTAATAATGGTGAAATAGTAAATATAAAACATATAGAAAATGATATAAAAAAGAAAGATGTTTTATTTGAAGTAGATGATTTTTCTAAAGCAAAATTATTACTAAAAGATTATTGTATAAATGAAGAATTAGAAGTATATGAAACAGATGATGTTATAAGTAAATTAAATAAAGAATTAATATTAAATAATATTAACGTATATAGAATATTTGAAAATAAAAATAATCTTGAAAGGGAATTTTTTGATATAGTTAAAGATGATAAAATTAATTAATAATGAATTTATAAAAATAAAAAGAAGTAAACTTATATTTACACAAATTATATTTATAATAATAATTTATATTATGAAAAAAGTAAGTTCAAATGACTTACTAAATTTATCTTATAATTTAATTCCTTTTGTTGGTATTATGGTATGTATTTTATTTGGAAACACTATAAGTGGTGAAATTGAAAATGGAACATTTAGATTTTATTTAACAAAGCCCTTTAAAAGATGGAAAGTATATTTATCTAAATTTATTTGTATAAATATTTATATTATTTTAACATTATTAATAATTATAATATGTACTAGTATACTTTCTAAAAATTATAATTATGATTATTTTATAAAATATATTATTTATAGTATACCTGTATTTTTTATAGGAAGTTTTGTCTTATACTTATCATCAAATTTTAAAAATAATTCATTTATAGTTGGAGTATCTATTTTTATATTATCTTTTTCTTTAATATTATCACAAGTATTATTTGGATTAGAATTTAACTTTGTAGAATATACATTTTTACCTTACTTAGATTTTTCTATATTTAATGATAAAACAAATTTATTAAATATGAATCAAGAATTAGGAATAAATTTAAGTATTAATAAAGCTATTATAATAGATTTCATTTATTTAATAATATTTTATTATTTAGGATGTAAGAAATTTATGAAAAAAGATATTAAAAACTAATATCCTTTCCTTTTATAATAATCTAATAATTCTTTAAATCTATTAAAATGAACAACTTCTCTTTGCCTTAAAAAACTAAGTGGTGCTAGAAGTGTTTCATCATCAGTTAAATCCATTAAATTTTCATATGTAGCTCTTGCTTTTTCTTCTGCTGCTAAATCTTCTTGTAAATCAACTATTGGATTTCCAGTAGATTGAATATATGCTGCTGTATAAGGTACTCCATTTGCATCCATTGGATAAAGTCCTTTATTATGTTGAGTATACCATGCATCTAGTCCGGCTTTTTTAAGTTCATCTAAT
The DNA here is from genome assembly GCA_947628985.1 of uncultured Bacilli bacterium. GTDB lineage: Bacteria > Bacillota_I > Bacilli_A > RF39 > UBA660 > CAG-1000. The sequence goes on from CANRCA010000048.1 coordinate 8,340, forward strand.
GTTGCATTTTTAATTAATTGATTAATCATAGTACATATCATTTCAACATGTCCAAGTTCCTCAGTACCTATATCTGATAATAAGGCTTTTCCTTTATCATCTGGCATACTAAATCTTTGAGTTAAATATCTAAGAGAGGCAGATAATTCACCATCTGGCCCACCAAATTGTGCTACTAATAATTTAGCCATTTTTAAATCTTTTTTCTTTACGTTAATAGGATACTCTAAAGCTTTTTCATATTTAAACATTATAAGTTACCTCCTTTATCCCATGGCCATGGATTTTTAATCCAAGTCCAAGTCATTGTGTTTGTAACGTCACTAGCACATAAAGGACCATATTCTTTTTCATATCTGTTTTTAAGTTCTTCTTTCATTTTTCTATATCTTTGATATTCGTCTAACATTTCTCTATCATCTGGATTTAAATCAAGATATAAATTTAAATCTTTCATAGCAAAAGTATACATTTGAATATTATATAATAATTCATCTTTTTTATTATTTACTTTTAATTTATATACATGATTTTTATATTTTGAGTATAAATTTTCAAACATATTCCCTTTATTAAATCCTTCCTCAGTAGAAAATAATTTAGTTTTTCTTTCAAAATTTATACTATCAATATTGATATCAAAATTATTAAGAGCATATTTATTAGTATTATTATTTTCTATTTCATAATTTTCATTATTTGTAAGAATATCAAAATGATTATTATTCTCATCAAAATACATTTTTTAACCACCTTTCTAGACTATTGTATGTAATGTTTTCGTCTAGTGTATAGACGAAAGTATTAAAAAATGTAAATTATACAAAAAAACTTGAATAATTTTTAATATTAATGTTACAATGTATATGGTGGTGCGTCAGTTCGGCGTGTGATATATAGTTGGTGGAAAGCCAACATGGAAATCCCTAGCAAGGAGCCAT
>CANRCA010000049.1 GCA_947628985.1 uncultured Bacilli bacterium
GTACCAAATGTAAATATAATAAGTGTGTTCCAGTAGATTATAAATCTAAGAGAGGATTTCATCACATTTATAAGGAAAAAAATTAATTTTACATAATTATAAAATAAAACACAAATTATTTAGAGATTACTTATCTCTATCTTTTGTGTTTTATTTTTTACTTTGCTTATTTTTATTTTGCTGAGAACTTTCCTATTATAAAATAAAATAGATAAGTAAATTAATTATTTCACTTATCTATTTTTTATGACGACTTAATACCATTTGTGTTTTTATTTCACCTAACTCACGATCCATTAATTTATAATTAATAGGATTAGTCTTAGCAGATTGTAATGGTAAAATAATACGATCTAATAAATACATGTCATCTTCTATTTTATGAATTATTTCATAATTATCTGTTTTATAAATATTTGTTTTTATAAAATCACTTTCATGTTTTCTATCTTTAAATAAAAGTAATTTTCTATAATCTTCTGGATCAACGCTTTTACAAATAGTTATTACATCACTTCTTGTATCATATAAGTCTTTATTTTTTATATCAAATCCATATGTTTTTAATAAATAAATTAAAAATGGTTTTCTTTGTTTATGATTTACTCCAATAAATTTATATCCATTACTTAAACATAAATCTATCCAACATGATATTAAAAGTGATGCTATATTTAGATTTCTAAATTCTGGTAATACTTTAATACCAATAAAATCACTTGTTCTATTAATATAATCTAAGTAAAAATAGATGTATCCTTGGGGTACTAATTCACCATTGATTCTAGTATATACTCTTATATAAAATTTAGGTTTATTTGATCCATCATCAATGGCTTTTTTAATATATATTTCATGATTATAGTCACCAGAAAAATAATCAGTTGAATATAATATTTTATTATCTGGCTCCAAACCTTCAAAATTAAACATAATACCCCCTTTCTACAAACTTCACAATTATACCATAAATGGTCAAAAAAGTCTACTAAATCTGTAATAAAAATTTAATATACTTTTAATTTTATATTTTAAATTCTTCAAAGAAATCACTCATAGTTAATTGTTTTTCTTTTTTATTTTCTTTTACTTCTTCTTTTACTTCTTGAGTTTTTATTTCTTTCTTTTCTTCTTCTATTTGCGTAGTAATATCTGTAAGTCTTGTAACTATAAATATATCATCTACATTTTTCTTAGTAAATGTGTTTCCTGTTGATGTTTTATCTAAAATACTTATATCACTAGATTTTAAATATCCAATTTCTTTATCTATAATTCCAAATATACTTTTACTTCCTACATTAAATGATTTAATAATATTATATTTTTTAGATTTAGGACTCTTAATTATTAAACTTCCCTTTTTAGCTCTAGAAGTTCTATCTATATCTTCAATATGTATTCTTTTAGCAGTATTTCTATCTGTAAAAATACTTACATATTCTTTTAAATCACTTACAACAAATCCACTTACTACTTCAGAATCAGCACTTAATTTAATAGATTTAACACCACTTGTTTTAAGTCCTAATACTGGTATTTCATTTGTATCAAATTTTAATGCATATCCATCTTTAGTTACAATTAATGTATCTATTCCATCACATCTACTAACAGAAATTAATTCATCATTATCTTTTAATTTAATACATTGAATTGGTTTTGTATATCTACTAACTTCAAATAAATTTAAAGGTACTCTTTTAATCATTCCATTTTTAGTAAATAATGTTATTTTTGATTCATCAAATTTATTAACTGCGATTGATTTAACAATCTTTTCTCCATCACTAACTTTAATAATATTTGATACATGTGTTCCGATATCTTTAAATTTAGCTTCACTAATTTCTCTTACAGGAACATATAAATAATTACCTAAATTAGTAAATAATAAAATTGTATCTAAATTATTAACTTTATAAAGCCCTTCAATATAATCTCCTTCTTTACAAGCAGGATATTCATTTTCATTAGCTTTAAATAATTTAATAGAATGTTTTTTTACATATCCTGCACCAGATACACAAACTATAAAATCATCTTTACTAACCATATCAAGTTCATCTATTTTAATTTCAGTTATCTCATCTTTAATAACTGTTTTTCTATCTTCTGCGTATTTTTTCTTAATATCACGTAATTCATTTTTCATGACACTCTTTAATTCTTCTTCATTATTTAATATTTTTTCACACTCTTTAATTAATTCTTGTAATTCTTTACTTCTATCTTCTAAAACAACAACATCAGTATTAGTAAGTTTATATAATTGTAACATTACTATAGCTTCTGCTTGTTCTTCAGTAAATTGATATTTTTCGACTAAATTATTTTTAGCATCTGTTTTATTTTTACTAGCTCTTATTGTTTTAATTACTTCATCTAATATAGATATTGCTTTAATTAAACCAGAAACAATGTTAAATTCTTTTTGATAAGTTGCTAAATCAAATTCTGTTCTTTTAGTTACAACTTCTTTAAAATGCTCTATATAAGCATCTAACATAGGAATTATACCTAATGTCTTTGGTGTTCTATTTACTATTGCTACCATATTGTAATTATAAGATATTTGTAAATCAGTATTTTTAAGTAAATAATTTAATACAAATTCTTTATTAGCTCCACTTTTTAAATCAATTACTATTCTTAAACCTTCTCTATCTGTTTCATCTCTTACTTCAGATATTCCATCTATTTTTTTATCAATTCTTAAAGAATCTATTTTTTGAACTAGTAATGCTTTATTAACTTCAAAAGGAATTTCAGAAATAATTATTTGTTCTTTTCCTTTTTCTTTTTTAAATTCAGTTTTACTTTTTACTATTATTTTTCCTCTACCTGTAGTAAATGCATCTAATATACCTTGTTTTCCTTCTACAATTCCTCCAGTTGGAAAATCTGGTCCTTTTACTATATCTAAAATTGTATCTAATCTACAATTAGGTGAATCTACTCTTTTAATAGTTGCATCTATTATTTCACCTAAATTATGAGGTGGTATATTTGTTGCATAACCAGCACTTATACCATTAGAACCATTTACAAGTAAATTTGGGAATTTAGCTGGTAAAACTGTTGGTTCTAAAAATCTATCATCAAAGTTTGGTGCCCATTTTACTGTATTTTTATCTAAATCACATAATAATTCTTCACTTATATGAGCAAGTCTTGCTTCTGTATAACGATATGCAGCAGCTTGATCTCCATCCATTGAACCATTATTTCCATGAATATCAATTAATATTGTATTTTGTTTCCACCATTGACTCATTCTTACCATCGCATCATATACACTAGAGTCTCCATGTGGATGGAATTTACCTAAAACATCTCCAACAGTCGCAGCACATTTAATATAACCTTTATCCCAAGTATTACCTGCTTTATACATTGCATATAATATTCTTCTTTGTACTGGCTTTAAACCATCTCTTACATCAGGTATTGCTCTATCTAAAATAATTTCTTTAGCATATTTACCAAATCTATCACCCATTATTTCTTCTAAAGCAAAATCTTGAATTCTTTTTAATACATCATTTTTCATGTTTTCACCTTAATTTCTATAATCATCTTCCATTGTAAATTCTACATTTTCATTAATCCATTCTTTTCTTGGATCAACTTTATCTCCCATAAGTACACTTACTCTTTTTTCTGCAAGAGCTGCATCAGTAATGTTAACTCTTATTAAACTTCTAGTTTCTGGATTCATTGTAGTTTCCCATAGTTGTTCTGGATTCATTTCACCTAAACCTTTATATCTTTGAATAGAAGCTTTACCAGTATTTTGAGATTTAATTTCATTTAATTCTTCATCTGTATATGCATAAAATCTCTTTTTACCATAATCTATTTTATATAAAGGTGGTAATGCTATAAAAAGTTTTCCATTTTCTATTAATGCTCTCATATATCTATAGAAAAATGTTAAAAGTAATATTTGAATATGTGCTCCATCTACATCAGCATCTGTCATAATAATTACTTTATCATAATTTGATTCAGTTACATCAAAACTTTGTCCTACGCCTGCTCCGATTGTATATATCATTGTATTAATTTCTTCATTTTTGAAAAGTTCATCCATACTCGCTTTGTCTGCATTTATAACTTTTCCTCTTAAAGGAAGTATAGCTTGAAATTTTCTATCTCTTCCACCTTTAGCAGAACCACCGGCTGAATTTCCTTCTACTAAAAATAGTTCATTAATTTTAGGATTTTTACTTTGAGCAGGAGCTAGTTTACCAGATAAATTCTTCTCTATTTTACTTTTGTTTTTACCATTTCTAGCATCCATTCTTGCTTTTCTAGCAGCTTCTCTTGCTAATTTACTTTTAAGTGCTTTATCCATAATAGATGTAGATGTTTCTTTATTTTCTTCAAAATAATAACTTAATTTTTCATAAACTAAACTTTCAACTACATTTCTTGCTTGAGGTGTACCAAGTTTACCTTTAGTTTGTCCTTCAAATTGAAGTAAACTTTCTGGTACTTTTAAACTAATAATTGCGCTTATTCCTTCTCTTGTATCACTACCATCTAAAGTATCACTACCTTTAAGTAAATTATTCTTTTTAACATAATCATTAAATACTTTAGTAAGACCTGTTTTAAATCCAACTTCATGTGTACCACCATCTATTGTTTTAACATTGTTAACAAAAGACATAATATTTTCATTATAACTATCAGTATATTGCATAGCTATATCTACTAAAATACCATTTTTTTCACCACTAAAGTTTATAACTTTATGTATTGCTTCTTTACCTTCATTTATATATTCAACAAATGATACTAAACCATTTTCATAATAAAATGTACTCTTTTTATCATTTTCTTCATCTATTACTTCCATAGTTAGTCCATTAATTAAAAAAGCACTTTCTTGCATTCTTTCACAAATAGTAGAATAACTAAATCTAGCATTTCCAAATATTTCTTCATCAGGATAAAATTCTACAGTTGTACCTGTTCTTTTAGTAGTACCTATTTCTGTTAATGGTTTATCTACTTTTCCACCATTTTTAAAAGTAATTTCATTTATTTTGCCATCTCTATATATAGTTACTTTCATCCATTTTGATAAGGCATTTACAACTGAAGATCCAACTCCATGAAGTCCTCCTGATACTTTATATCCTGCATTTTCAAATTTACCTCCAGCATGTAGTACAGTATAAATAACTTCTGGTGTTGATTTACCAGAAGAATGTTTTCCAGTAGGTACTCCACGTCCTTCATCTTCTACTATTACACTACCTAATTTAGTAAGTGTTACTGTTATTTTATTTCCATATCCATTGATTGCTTCGTCAATTGCATTATCTACAATTTCCCATACTAAATGATGAAGACCTCTTTTATCAGTTGAACCAATATACATACCTGGTCTTTTTCTTACTGCCTCAAGTCCTTCTAATATTTTAATTGATTTTTCATTATATTCTGCCATCTTCTCACCTTATCTTCTTTAATCATTATACAAAAAAAAAGAAAAAGTGTAAACATCACTTTACACTTTATAAATCAATTATTTCCATATTATCTTTTGGTTTTTCATTGTTAACAGGTTGTGAATTATTAGTATTAGTATCTAATGTTTCAAGTTTTTCTGTTTCTGTATTTTGATTATTTAAACTATTACTATTTGTAACATTATTTTGATTATTGTTTATATCATTACTAGTGGTAACAGGGGTTTGTGGTTTTAATAAATCTTCCATATTCATTTCATCTTTATTGTTTAATGGATTTTGATTTAATAGATCTATTTTTACTGCCCTATATTTTTCAGGCGCTTCTTCTAATTTAATATTGCTTTTAAATATTGAATCTACATTTATATTTTCTTCTTCAATATTACTTTCTTCTGCTTTTATTTCTTCATCAGTCATTAAATTAATACTTTCTCCTCTAACATCATTTAACGCTTTAAAGTATTCTTCATCACTTACCTTATATTGCTTATCACCAAAAAATAACATTGGATAAAATACAATTGGTAATAAAATTAAACCAATCTTATAAGGTAAACTACAATTAAATACAATACCTAATTTATATGACATCATAACTAAAACAATTAAATTTAATACAGGGATGAAAAACAATATTCCATAAAATGTAGATATATCAACTATTTCTAACATTGTAAATAAATTAATAATAGGATATAATGCAGTCTTTTTACCTTTAGCAGCTTTTTCAAATAAATTTCCTCCAAGCATGATTAAAAGTGATCTTCCGATTGTCAAAGACCAAATTACTATAAGTACTCTTAATAATAATATTCTACTCATTACATCCATAATTTTATCACCTATTATCATAAATATAATACTATATTTATATAAAATTTGCAATATTTTAAGAAAAAAGGCTTTTTTTTCAAAAAAACTGTTGCAAAATTAAAAAAAATATTATAAAATGATGGAGACAGCCGAAGTTATGGGCTTGTAGCTCAGTTGGTTAGAGCGTTCGTCTGATAAGCGAAAGGTCGATGGTTCAAGTCCATTCAGGCCCACCATTATAATGGCCCGTTGGTGAAACGGTTAACACACACGCCTTTCACGCGTGCATTTATGGGTTCAAATCCCGTACGGGTCACCAAAATTGATAATAACTCGATTTATTCGAGTTTTATTTTGCCCTACTTTACTAATTAAAAATCGGGGCTGATTTTTTAAAGAATTAGGAATATGTTTAGAATTCTATTAAATATTTTAAATAACTTAATTATGTTGAATATTAATCGGTGAAAGAAATTTATATAAATTTTAAAAATAAAATAATTTTATAATTCAAAAAATATAATTTCAAAATAATAATAAAATAACTAATTAAAAATTAAAAACATATAAAAAGCTGCATTCGTCGCAATGCCATTAGTTCATGCTGTAGAAGTTGGAAAATTTGACATGGTAACAACTCCTGGAAGTTTTGATAAAACAACTGAAGGAAGTACTACAATATTTAGAAGTAAATCTGCATTATCAGTTGATTGGGCACCAGCAGATGATTCACTAGGAAGTGAAGGAAGAACTGAAGGTTGGTGGTTTGGTGTTAAAGTTACTAGTCCAGAAACTTTTACAAAAGAACAATATGAAAAAATTCAATATGGATGGGATGGAAAAACTTGGAAATCATTTAAAGCTAACCATGATAAATATATTGGTGATACAGATAAAATGAATCAAGGAGAAAATACTTTATGGGTTAAAACAACTCAAGAAGAATATGATGCAGCTAAAAAGACTGATTCTCATTTAATAACTAAATACATCTATTTAGATTGGGATGGAGATAATAAAGCTGATGAAACAGTAAGAGTAATTCTTGTAACTGACAATGTTACATTAGACGGTACTGAAGATTTTGTAACTTTAACAGTAAAAAATAATGTTGATGATACAAAAGTAGTAATCCGTTTAACTAGTGGTGCTAAATTAGAACAATCTCAACTAGATTCAATCAAATCAAAAGCTGGATATACTTTCAAATATGCTTATCAAACTGTTGATGAAGAACAAAAAGAAATAGAAAATTTAAAAAATTTCACTATTGAAAAAGATACAGTTATTAGTGCATATTTTGAAAAAAATGGTTCAGCAACAACAACACCAAGTGGAAACCAAGGAAGTAGTACTACAAAACCAGCAGATAAAGATAAAGATAGTACACCAAAAACAGGAAATACTGATTTAATGGGATTCGTTCCATTGATGACATTACTTTCTTTAGTTGGAATTGTAACATTAAAGAAAACTATATAATATTAAAATTTAAATTTTAATATGTATATATACATGAGATGTAGTAAAACTACTTCATGAGGTGGCTGATTTTTTTAAAAAGTTAGAAATAAGTTTAGAGTTCTATTAAACATATTGAATAGCTTAATAATATTGAATATTAATCGGTGAAAAGATTATTTATATAAATTTTAAAATTTTAAAATAAATTAATTTTATAATTCAAAAATATAATTTAAAAATAATAAAATAATTATTAAAAAAATAAATAAACATAAAAAGCTGCATTCGTCGCAATGCCATTAGTTCATGCAGACGCAAAACACTGGGAAACTGATGCAACACATTATGTTACAGTATCTGATGGTACAGTAGGTGGAAAACTAGATGGAACATTTGGATGTACTCCAGTTACAACTGGTGCTGAAAAAATCGATGTTTTCTGTGAAAGACCAATGACTGTAAATTTAGCAAAAGCTGAAGGTGCTAGAACTAAAGGTTATTGGTTTGGTGTAGTTATGGATATGCCAACTTCTGGAGATGTTAATTTAAGTAAATCAACTGTTAAAGTTGGTGGAAAAACTTATAATTTAACTGTTGATAATGGTGGTGTTTTAGATGGCGCTAATTGGTTTGGTGCATGGAATAAAGTTGATGAATCTAAAATTGGCTCAACTGATAGAGTAAAAGTTGCTACTTATGAATTTACTTTATGGGATAATACAGAAGGAGAAACTTATACTCAAGAAGTTAATGTATATTTAGATTATAGTAAAGCTAAAATCACATTTAATAACACACCAAAAGATTCAGGAGTATACCAAATCAAAGTTGGAGAATATGTTGATGGAAAAGTAACAGATACTATTCATACAGTAGAAGTTCCATATGTTGATGGAAACGAAACAAATAAAAAAGTTTCAGAAGTAGTAGGAAATGCTTTAAATCAATATATGAATAAAGCTGGATATACATTCAAAGGATGGTTTAAAAATACTGGTGATGCAGTAGTAAAAACAAGTTATTTAAATCTTGCTGAAACACCATTTGAAGATATGTTAAAAATAACAGCTGTATATGAAAAAGATCCAAACTATGTAGCACCAGCAGAAAAACCAAGTACTACAAAACCAGCAGATAAAGATAAAGATAGTACACCAAAAACAGGAAATACTGATTTAATGGGATTCGTTCCATTGATGACATTACTTTCTTTAGTTGGAATTGTAACATTAAAGAAAACTATATAATATTAAAATTTAAATTTTAATATGTATATATACATGAGATGTAGTAAAACTACTTCATGAGGCGGCTGACTTTTTTAAAATTTTTTTTTACAAGAAAAATGAAAAATAAATTTTTCATATGAGTACCTATCGGTACTCTTTTTTGATATACTAAAAACATGAATA